>CAZCGB010000413.1:0-3482 GCA_964498045.1 uncultured Isosphaeraceae bacterium | reverse complement strand
TCGTCGCGGCCGATGACCGGGTCAAGCTTGCCGTTGGCCGCCCGCTCGGTCAGGTCGATGCCGTATTTCTTCAGCGCTTCGTAGGTCGATTCCGCGCCGGGGTCATTCACGTTGGTCACGCCCGAGGCTTCGCGGACGGCCTTGATCGCCGCCAGAAGGCGCTTGCGATCGACGCCTGCCATCGACAGCACTTCCTTCGCATCTGATTTCACATCGGTCAGCGCGAGCAGCACATGTTCAGTGGAGATATAGGTGTCGTTGAGGCTCTTCGCCTCCTTCTCCGCACTGGAAAGCACCTGCATCACCGAGGGCGACGTGTGGGGTTGTGAACCCGATTGGGTAGGTTTGCGATTGAGCTCCGCCAAGGCGATCTGCTCAATGCGCTCGGCGCTGAAGCCGGCCTTGTTCACGATGGATGAGGCGATCCCCGCGCGATCCTCAAGCATGGCTGCAAGCAGGTGCAGGGGCGACATCTCGGCGTGCGATTTGGAGACAGCCATCGCCTGAGCGGCGGCCAGAGCCTCCTGGGCCAGTGTGGTGAATCGTTCCATGCGCATGTGTGAAGGCACTCCTCTTTCCCGCGCCGGTGCGACGCCGGAGGAAGTCGTGCAAACGCCGCGCCGCAGTTCTGCAAAGCCCGCTGTGCGTCTCGTTGCGGAGACCTCGCCATCCACGTCGTAGTCGGCACAAAGGCCTGCCGCTTTGGCAGGCATGGAAGGCTGCGCATGAGCACAGGATGGCCAACATCAGCGCTTGTGGCGCGGGGGGATCAATTCGGCTTTTCGATCAGCTTTTTGATGTCGAACCCATCCTGCGACTGGCAGTCGCGCCGCTACCGCGCAACAATCCATGGAGATGTCCAACGGCCGCCGCATCACTGCCGTCTTTGCCTTGATCGCCGTCGCCATGCTCTCCGGCGGCGCGTACGCGTATTGGTATTTTCTCATTCGCGGACCGTTCATTGGCGCGACGACTTACGACTTCGGCGATGTGCCGCTGTACGACGAAACCGAGGAAGTGCATCACACGTTCCATCTGTCCAATCGGCTGACCACGCCGCTGACCATCGTGGCGATACGTCCCGAATGCGGCTGCCTGACCGCTCGTGATATCCGACAAACACTGCAGCCTGACGAGGCATTCGATCTGCCCGTCACCCTCATCGTCAAAGGCGGCGAGCGCGTGGTGCTCATCCGCGTGGTGTTCGACGACGGAAGCACGACCGCGCTGCGTGTCCGCGCCAACGGCCGCTACCAGCCGAAACTGGAGATGCGCGCATCGGCCATCGTGCTGCAGGAAGACGGCGCAGCTGACGCGACGTTCCTGCTCAGCACCTACGAAACCTACGACGATCCGATTTCGCCGACGATCGTAACCTCTGTCGAAGCGCTGCATGCGGAGTTCGCCGGCTGGTCGTTGAAGGTGCGCCCCAAGCCGCAGTTCATCGATTCTGCTCCGACGCAGTGGGAGGGGCGCGTTCGCGTGTGGTTCGACGAAGCGAAAGCGGGGCAACATTCGAATGACGGTTCAATCACCATCAATTGGCCGCCCGCAAAGTCGCTGACGATCAACGTGAAGCCTGCCGGAACCAAGATCGAATCATCGCAGTCCGGCGTTGAGATCACCGGCAGCGGCGAGCAGCAGCCAGCGTCTCAGCCTGGCCGTTGATTGCGGGCAATGCTCGACTCGATTGGCGCCACCGGGAATTCAGGCGGCAGCACCTCAGGCCGATCGTTCAGCCACGCCACAAGCCAGCAGTAGGCGTCCACCAGCCGTGGCCCGGGTCGGTTGAACATCGCGCCGCCATCGACGATCACCACCTGTCCATCCTGCACCGCCGGGAGCATGTTCCACCAGCGTTGAGCGGTCAGCGTCGACAGCTCGCGCCTGGTCTGCTCAATGGTGTACCCGCACGGGCAGATGATCAATCGCTGCGGCAGGACTTCGAGCAGCTCCTCCGGGGCGATCTCCCGCGACTTCGCGCCGGCCTTGTTCAGCGAATGCCGTCCGCCGGCGGTTTCGATCAACTGCGGCGTCCAGTGGCCTGCGCAGAACAAGGGATCCATCCATTCCAAGAAGCCGACCTCGGGCCCCTCGATGTACGGATTGACGAAGTCGCGGGCCGACCAATACCGCTCGCGCAGCGTGACGACGGCTTCCTGCGCCGCGGCATGTAATCCAATCGCTTCGCCGACGCGCAGCTCATCGTCGAAGACGTCTTCCAGCGTGTGTGGATTGAGGCTGATGATGCGCGGCTGAGGCGTCATGCCCGCCGCGATTCGACGAACCGTGCGCAGGTCGATGGAACACACATCGCACAGGTCCTGCGTGAGGATCACATCCGGCGTCAGGGTTTGGAGCAGGTCCGCATCAAGGTCGTACAGCGAAGCAGAAACAGATGCTGCGTTTTCAGTATCGGATTTCAGCTGAAGCGCTGCGCGGACCTGGCGATCGATTTCTGCGCTTGTGCCTCCGCAGGTCCGCTGAGACGTCAATGCCGGTATGGACGCCAGCGGCATGCCGGAATCAAGCCGTGCGGGAAAATCGCACTCATGCGAGCGTCCGACAAGGTACGTACCGCCGCCCTTGATTGAACACAGCAGCTCGGTCGCTGAAGGCAGCAGAGAAACCACGCGCATGTGCGCGATGATAACCCATCATCCGGCCATCCCCTGCGCGCTGGTCGCTGCTCAGATGACAGTGACTCTGCCGGTTCGGGCAGACGTACCAGGGCAACGGCTACTTACACAGCGCAGCTCCCATCTGATCGCCACTTTCCGAGAGTTCGCCGAAGCTGGACTGCAGGTGTCTTTCGCCGCTGTGCAACTCCAGGCCGAATGGAGAGCCGAGCATGACGATCGCAGCACCTTGACTGCTGATGCTGTTGGCCGACGCGCCGGGCATGCCGATGGCGACATCGGCATACCCGTCGTTGCTGAAGTCGGCGACGGTCACGGTGGCGCCAAATCTTCCACCGGCCGTTCGAGGCAGACTCGTGGCGTCATGCACAAACCAGCCAGTCGCTCCGAGCGCATTCAACCCGGACCCGGTTCCGGGAAGCACCCAGATGATTCCCGCAGGCCTGTCGTCATTGTCAATGTCCACGTATTCCGCAACGCCCACCACGAGCTCATCAAATCCGTCGCCATCAATGTCGCCCGCCGCCAGACCTGACGCAAAATTCGGGGAGTCATCCGCGAGGTCGCCGGCGTCCGGTGAATTGTTGAACCCGAAGAACTGCGAGTCGGGAGCGTCCAGCCCGCTGGCGGAGCCGTAAATGATGCTGACTGCGCCGTTGTCGCGCACGCCGCCCACGGTTTCGAAACGTGCGGCGGCAGCCAGATCAGCGAACCCGTCGTTGTTGAAATCGCCCGACGCGAAGTCGCCGCCGAACTGATCGAATGGTTCGGTGACGTTCTGTCCGCCGAGCAGGGATTGATGCCACAGCTTGTTGTTGGTGGACGTGATCCCCGACGCCGAGC
>CAZCGB010000412.1:0-3501 GCA_964498045.1 uncultured Isosphaeraceae bacterium | reverse complement strand
TGAGCGGCTGGTCGGCGAACTTCAGCGACATGTGCGGCGCGAGCCAGAGGTCGTAGCCGCGCTGCAGGGCCTCGGCCGCGGGGCTCTTCCTCATCGCCAAATCCAGGCCTGCGGCCGCCCGCGCCTGCGCGCCGGCGGTCATCACCTTCAGCGCGCCTTCGATGACTTCGCAGCCGAACTCGGTCTCGACGCGCGAGGTCTCCGCGCCTTCGCGCGAAGTCACCTGCACCACGCGCGAAGTGTCGCGATACAGATGCAAACCCTTGTAGCGCTGCACGAGCTGCTGGAAGAACGCGTCGGGTTCCATACCCGGATGGAACGCTGAGTCGTCGATTGCTGCGCATCCCGTCGCCGCGAGCGCGGCGTCGGATCGGACCGGCTGCGAACTCGGGCGCGAAGCGGCGACCGCACGCACTGCAGCGTCGTCGTTCTCACCCGGAACCGGATTCAGATCCGTGACCGGCTGCGTCTCTCCCGCCAGCGCGACCGAAACCGACAGCAGCAGCGAGCCGGCGACAAACGCGAGCATCGGCTTGAGGTTCGGGGGACGTGAAAGGCTTGGCATGCGGGGACTCGTTAGCACCAACAGTATCTCCTGCGAACAGCGGCTCCGCCAGTGTTTCAACGCGGCCATCCCCGACAATGTTTCGCCAAACCGCCAGGATTGGGCCATCATTCGGGTTTCCTCACGGGATGCAATGGCATTCCTCGGGAGGCTGCGATCGGGCGGCGGAATAGTCAATAGCGGTTTCCGTGCCGTACGGCAGGATGAGCACTCCCACTTGAATGAGCCCCAAGACGCGGGCTGAGTGGCTGGCGACCTTTGGTACCCGCCTTGTCATCGCGAACCCAGCAGCAGGATGTTGAGTGTCAGGATGACAAAGTTGTTCAGTCCGTGGGCGACCATGCCCGGCAGCAGGCTGCCACGCCACTCACGAGCGATGCAGAACGCCATCGCCAGCGAGGCCAGAACCGGGATGAACGGCCAGCCCTGCGGGTGAATCGCCGCAAAGAGCAGGGACGAGAGCCCTGCGGAGACGGCAAAGCTGAGCAGCGTTCCCAACCGCCACGTCGCATCCCGCAGATGTCGAAAAAGTGCGCCGCGGAAGACGGTCTCTTCGACGAATGGCGCGATGATCGCCGCCATCACCATCGCTTCGACCAGAACCTTCCAGTCCGCGCCCATGACGATTTCCTGAATCGGATGTCCCGGCGGGGCGGCGTTTGGCGTCACCACTTTCTGGATGGCGATGAGCACCAGCGTCAACAACAGGCCGACCAACAGCATGGGGAGCGCCATGCAGTATGTCGTCACGCCGGCAAGTACTTCCACGACCACGCCGCGTCCTGCGTGCAGGCCGAGGTCCTGCCGCACATCGCGCCAGGCGATGCCGCGCATGATGGCCCAGCCAAGGGCGAGCACCAGCGCGCCGATTGTGAGTACGAGAGAAATCCAGAGGCCTTCCCATTCGAAGTGCGTGACGACGATCTTGCCGCCGACAAAGATCGCGGTCCACACCGCGAAGACCTCGGCATACACGGGGCCGCTTCCACACGAAGCCCTGAATCCATGCCGGAGCCTCTCGCGCAACAGGAGCACCAGCAGCGTGATGAGGGCCGCGAGCCCGCCCAGGCCGCAGAGCCCCATCCAGCCCATGAACACCATCATCACCAGCGGCATCTTTTGAAGCGGCGCGAGCAAAGCATCTCTCTCAGCTGAACCATCGCCAAGCGGCTGAACCAGGGGAGCGAGACGGCCGACCCAGCCAAGGTGATCGGTCAGCATCGCGCGATCATCCTCGCTCAGCGCCGCTGGCTGCGTCTGGCCGGCATTCGCATTCGGATCGACCGAATACAAACGGGCCAGCACGTCGAAGATGTTCGTGGCGACCTCGCGCGTCTTGGCGTCGGACTCGTTGGCATTGTCGGCTCGGGCGTCGGCGAGCTGTTTGCGGGCCTCGTCGAGTCCATTGAGTTCCGCTGCCAGCACCACCTGCGCCGCTGCACCCAAGCGGCCCTCGTTCGCAAGCGATTCAGACTGGCCAAGAATCATCTCGCGCAGGTCTGGGGACCATTGACCAAGGCCCACGCACATCTTGGCGGTGATCTCCCCCGCCATCGACAACCGCGGCTCCTGTTGCGCAAGGACTTCATCGCTCGGTGGGGTATTGCCTTCCCAGATCACCCAGCCACAAGCGGCGAGGATGACCATCCACGCCAGCGCGGCTGTGAAGGCGTTGCCACGACCCGGAGGAGGTGAGAGAATTGGTTGGGTAGAGTCAGCGGCGGGTTCAAGCATGTTCGAAGGTACTCCACCTCCCCACCCCCACAGGCGGGAAGGCGATCGGCTCAGGCCTGCGATTGGGCAGGGTATCCAAGCCGGCTTTCATCGGCGTTTGCGGCCGGCGATCGGCATTGGGACCGAGGAAAGGCTAACGGTCGAAAGTTTGACTTGCAGGGCATTCCTGCTATCTTCTTCGGTTCCCCTCGTGCCATCGGACGTGGGGTTTCCGCCAAGCCAAATGGGTTTTTGGGCTGACCACGCCTGTGCGGGTTGCCACCCGCGGCTATGGTCGCCGCCGAAAGCAGAAAGCCGTACCGCCATGCCCCGCCAGACCACGATGCTGAAGAACACCGACGTCAAGCCCCGCTGGCATCACATTGATGCCGACGGCCGAGTGCTTGGCCGGATCGCCACCGAGATCGCGTCCATCCTCATGGGCAAGCATCGGCCGCAGTACACGCCGCATGTCGACACCGGCGACTACGTGATCGTCACCAACGCCGCCAAGGTGAAGATGACCGGCAAGAAGATGCAACAGAAGGAACTCGCGAACTTCGTGTACTACCCCGGCGGGCGCAAGGTCGAGACGTACGAAACGGTGATGAAGAAACATCCCGAGCGCATCGTCGAGCACGCCATCACGCGCATGCTGCCCAAGAACCGCCTGGGCAAGGACATGGCCCGCAAACTGCGTGTGTACGCCGGTGCCGAGCATCCGCATCTGCCGCAGAACGCCGAAGCGCTCGAAGTCTGAAGCACGATCCGTTCCCCCCAGGCAGTGCCGGGGTTTGCTTGAAGTCAATCGATCACCAGTTCACCGTTTGATGATCGACCACATACCGTTCCCAAAAGACGCGCCGCCGCGCTTCGTCGCACAGGCGTTTACGAACGAAAGCCACCATGTCAGAAACCGCAACCTCTCCCGTCTCTTCCGCCGCCTCGCAGCCCGCTCGTGCGCCTGTCGCCCCGACCAAGGGCAACTGGTGGTGGGGAACCGGCCGTCGCAAGACCGCCGTCGCCCGCGTGCGCATCCGCCCCGGTGATGGCAAGTTCACCGTCAACGGCAAAGAGATGGTGGTGTTTTTCACCGAAGAGCGCGATCGCAATGACATCATGAACGTGCTGGAGAAGACCAACACCAAGGGCAGCGTGGATGTGGTCGTCAACGCGCACGGCGGCGGATACACCGGCCAGGCCGGCGCGATCATCCTCGGCCT
>CAZCGB010000411.1:0-3503 GCA_964498045.1 uncultured Isosphaeraceae bacterium | reverse complement strand
GCATCGTGCGCAAACAATGGTCGCGGCGGAAAGCGGCACAGCGTGCGCGATGCGGCGTCGGCCGCAAGCGTCCACCGCGCTTCCAGATCCATCCGCTCGAACACCACATCACGAAGGCGCGGCGGCAGCTTCGCGCCATCAAAAAGCCGCGCAAAACGATCGGCGATCCACGCCGCCTCCGTCATCCCGCCGCGCGCAAGGCCGACCCACTCCCGCATCAGCAGCCGCGGATCAACCAGGCCGTCGTACTCGCACGCCGTCGCCAGCGCATCGACGATCTGCTCGAATCCCTCGCCCGGCGAATCGTCACGCCACGCGATGCGCACGCGCCGATTCCAGCGCAACACCATCCACCGAAGCAGGTCAAGCGACGGATTGACCGTGACCACCGAACCGGCGACGCCGCTGTCGGCGATCGCCCGCCGCAGACGCGCATCATCCGCCGCGCGAGACACGAACACGCGCGCCAGCTCGTTCAGCCGCCTCTCCGCCAAACGCTTCTCAATGTCTCCGCCGGGAAACGCCGCGATGAACAGCAGCGCCTCGTGATACGCCAGCAGCGATGCAGCGTCGGCATCGGCGAGACGCGATCGCGCCATCGGGCGCAGCAGCGCCAGCCGCTTCGCAGCGAGCGATCCATCCAGCGAGCGGCTCATCACGCGCAGGGCGTCGATGGTCTTCAACAGCGTGGCCATTGGAGACATACGATCCATCGCGCCGGCCCGGCACGCAAGCGCGCCTCGACGCCAGGCGCAGGCGTCGGGCCCCGAGGCAGTTGCACTCGGCCCGCACAATCGCGACGATCAGCCGCATGGCCATCACCATCACACCCTGCGGCGCGGCGGGCGAAGTCACCGGCTCGGGCTACCTCGTCAAGACCCCGCGCGCCACCGTGCTGGTCGATTTCGGCTTCTTCCAGGGCCGGCCCGGCGCCGACGCCGCCAACCTCAACCTCGCGCCCGTCGATGCGACGAAACTCGACGCCGTCGTCGTCACCCACGCGCATCTCGATCACATTGGCCGGCTGCCCATGCTCGCCGCGGCGGGCTACCGCAAGGCCATCCACGCCACCGCCGCCACCGCGGAACTCGCCGAGATCATGCTCGACGACGCCGCACGCATCCAGGAACAAGACGCAGAACGCGAAAACCGTCATCGCTCCCCCGGCGGCATCCGGCAGGACCTTCCACCGATCAAGCCGCTCTACGGCCGCGCCGAAATCGCATTGCTCCCGCCGCTGTGCAAACCCATGCGATTGGAGGATCGCCGCGAGATCGCGCCCGGCATCACCATCCGTTTCTTCGAGGCCGGCCACATCCTCGGCTCGGCCTCCGTCGAAATGACCATCGCGCCCGCCGGCGCATCGAACGGCAACAGCGCGACAGGAGTGAATGGCGGCGCCCGCACCATCATCTTCTCCGGCGACATCGGCCAGCGCGATTCGCCCATCCTCAACGATCCCGTACTTCCCACGCAAGCGGATCTCATCTTCCTCGAATCAACCTATGGCGATCGCGATCATCGCTCGCGCGATGCCACCGTCGAGGAATTCCAGGCCGTGCTCAAGAACGCCGTCTGGGAAAAACGCCGTGTGCTCATCCCCGCCTTCGCCGTCGGCCGCACGCAGGCGATCATGTATCACATCGCCGAGGCCGTGCGCGAGCAGATCATCCCCGAGTTCCCCGTCTATCTCGACAGCCCCCTGGGCGTCAAGGCCACGCAGGTCTACGCCCGGCATCAGGAACTCTACGATCACGAAGCCGCGCACCTCGCGCGCACGAAGCAGTTGGAGAAGCACCTGCGCAACCTGCGCGTGCTGGAAACGTCCATCCAATCCCGGGCCATGAACGAATCGTGGGAGCCCTGCGTCATCATCGCCGGCTCGGGCATGTGCGATGGCGGACGCATCGTCCATCATCTCAAGCACGGCCTGTGGCGGCGAAACGTCTCGGTCATTCTGCCGGGCTTCATGGCCCAGGGAACGCTCGGCCGCCGGCTGGCTGATCACGCCGAGAAGGTGTACATCTTCGGCGATCCCGTGGAAGTCCGCGCGACGATCCACACCATCGGCGGCTTCAGCGCCCACGCCGGCCAGACCGAACTCGTCGGCTGGCTGGAAAAGGCGATGCATCAGCCGGCTTCGATGGGGGGAAAGCCGCGGCTGGTGCTGACGCATGGCGAAGACCCGCAGCGCGAAGCCCTGGCCGCGAAGATCCGCGAACGCTACGGCCAGGAAACCGATCCGGCCCGCCCGCATCTGGGTGATGTGATCACCGTGGCGTGACGAACTTCTGTCGTGCCCGAAGAGAGACGGGCATCGGGCGTTAGGGACGAAAAGGAAACGGTCCGCGCTATCGCCGGGGCCGGGAAGTTCATGGAGTTAGGAGCTGATTTGCCAGCACTTTCCATCGGCATACACTGCGCGAATGCATGATGTCGCCGCCGTATTCGCGGTAATCGCCGACGCGATTATCGCGCGCAAAGATGATCTGGCGAGTATCGTGGAGACCGGCTATTCATTCGAGGAGTGGTCGACTTGGGAAGCGTATCTGGCTTGCCACCGCCAAGGGTGGACGGTGAAGCCGCGACCCAGCTACTGCACCTATGGCGTGGCAAGTCGTGACTTCGCAGACTTGTTCGTCAAGACCGAAGACGCCTCCGTACTCGTCGAGTTCGCCATCTGTCACGGGGAGTCAAGCGTGAAGTGGTCGCACAAGATTAATGCGGACACGGACAAGCTTTCACGGATTCGCACGCCCGGTTTGCAAGGTCTTCAGGTTCTCATCTGCGGATCAGTGAAGAGCCAAATTGAGTCCAATGAATGGTGGCGAGGTCTTCTTCTTCCAGTTCGACAGTGGCACATTCCAACCGTGATGAAACGGAATGGCCCACTAGGAACGACAGGTAACCTCGTCATTGCTGGCTGGATCATCTGCCCGGCTAAGGGGCCGTCATGATGCCGCACGTCATGCCCGCGCGGTCAACTCTTCCTAGGCCGACGGACCGGCGGCACGCGTCAGAGAACGCGGTTGGGACCTGAAATGTGGGGGGCGGGATTGCGTTATCCGAGGGTGATGACGCGTAATCGGCGGTCCATTTGTCGGAATGGACGGCTGCTGAGGCGTGGAAACTGTTCCCGTACACGCGGCGAGCGGTTCATTGGACGCGGGAAGCGTTTCCGTAGACGCGGGAACCGCTCCCGTAGACACATCCCGGAGTGGTGCCGCGCAATGCTTCACGGATTACGCATCATGGACCGGGGATTCCAACCCCGGCGACTCGGACTCGCGCTCACATAACGTTGATTTCGCGTGCGCGAAGCCCGATCACGCGAAGGGGCTCGGCCGCGTCTCATCCGCGACCGTCCATCAATCGAATTGCGCTGGGTGATACACTCGCGCCGGAGGTATTCAGCGTGGTTTCATGCAGCATCATCCGCTTCATTGCGGCAACAGTGATTCTCATCGTTCTGGCGACGTGCGGCGTGATGGGCGCGACCCAGG
>CAZCGB010000410.1:0-3522 GCA_964498045.1 uncultured Isosphaeraceae bacterium | reverse complement strand
CGGACTGCTCTACCATGCTCCGGTCATGCGCACGGTCCTGTTCGTCTGCACCGGCAACACCTGCCGCAGCCCGATGGCCGAGGCCATCGCACGCCAGGCGCTTTTGCATGACGCCGCGCAGTCCGCCTCCGGGAAGGACGACGTCTTCATCGCTTCGGCTGGCATCGGCGCGATGGATGGCATGCCCAACACGCATCAGACAATCGAAGCGCTGAGGCGCAGAGGCATCGAATACGACGGCCGCTCCAAGCGCCTGACCGAACCGATGATCCGCAAAGCCGCGTTCGTGGTGTGCATGACCGCTTCGCATCAGGCGGCGGCCCGCCGGCTGGTCGCCGACTCGCCTGATCCCCGCGACCAGGCCAAAATCGTCCTGCTCGACCCCAAGGGCGGCGACATTGAAGACCCGATCGGCATGGGCCAGCGTGAATATGATGCACTGGCCGAACGCCTGGGCAAGATGATCCCGGCACGCCTGAAGGACCTTTTAAGTCAGGTTTGAGATTGGTTTGAACATGGCCTGAACATGCCCGACGACAGCCGACAGCCGAAAATCAAGTTCGGCGGCGCGAGACCGACACCCGCACGCGACAGACAAGGATGCACACACCATGAAGATCGCACTCGGATCGGACCATCGTGGCGACGCCGCCGTGCAGGCCCTTGTCAGCTCCCTTCGCAAGATGGGGCACGAGACGGTCGTGCTGGCGGAATGCCACGGACAGTCGTGCGATTACCCCGACAACGCCTATCGCATCGCGAAGGCTGTCGCCGACGGCGAGTTTGATCGCGGCATCCTCATCTGCGGCTCGGGCGTGGGCATGTCGATCGCAGCGAACAAAGTCGCGGGCGTCCGCGCGGTGCTGGCGTGCGATGACCTGCACGCCCGGCTTGGCCGGAGCCACAACGACGCCAACGTGCTGTGCATGGGAGCTGACACCACCGGCGCGAAGGATCAGGGCACCATCGCCCAGACGTTCCTGACGACCGAGTTCGAAGGCGGCAGGCACGCGCGGCGGGTGGCGAAGATCAGCGCGATCGAGCGGGGTGAAGACCCGTCGACTGCGAACCTTGACGCAGCGGTCGGGTGAACCCCATTGGTCGCACCGACCAGCGCGTTCGATTTGCCAGAGTGCGCGCAAGTGAAGCCTGATCGAGGATGTCTCGTTGCATCTCCATCAACCGGGATTCCCGGCGATTGAATCAACTTGCGGGCCGGCGACGGTTCCGGACAAACCGGTCGAATGCCCGGCCAGCCAGGCTTCGATGCTCGCGCGAATCTCGTCGCGGACGCGCCGGAACACCTTCAACTTCTCTTCCCGTGTGCCGGTCGCGGCGGTGGGGTCGTCGAAGTACCACGTGATGCGCTCGCGCGAACCCGGCCAGATGCGCGGGCATGTTAGCGCCGCCTTATCGCACACGATGATGAGGTGATACACAGGCCACGTGCCGAGGTAGTCCTTGATGCCCTCGGCTTTCTGGCGCGAAATGTCAATGCCGACTTCCTTCATCGCCTCCACGGCGAGCGGATTGAGCGTGCCAGGTTCGACGCCCGCACTGGCGACCTCGAAATGGTCGCCAGCAAGATGCCGAAGCCAGCCTTCCGCCATCTGGCTTCGTGCGGAGTTATGCGAACAGACGAACAGCACGCCGTTGTTGAGTCCCATGGGAGTGGTCCATTGATCAGGCGCAACAGCTCGGGCCGCAGCATCCGGCGGCCGGCTTCGTCGCAGCAATGTCGAGACTGGTGATGTAGTCGCTGGCCTTCGCTCCCGCAGGCAGTTTTGCGACGATGCCTGCGTACAGCGGGTCCTGGAAGTCGGTCATCGAATCGATGTACCGCCCCTTGGTTGTGAGCGCGATGTTGGAGAATCCCGCCGCCATCATCATCGCGCGGGTCTCCTCGATCAGCACCGCGCCCGCCACACAGCCGATGAGGGCTTCGAGATCGCGCTTGACTGATTCGGGCAGCGGCTTGACCAGCGCGAGGTCGGACACCGCGACGCGCCCGCCGGGTCTGAGGATGCGCGCGATCTCGCGCCAGACCTGCGGCTTGTCGGGCGAAAGGTTCAGCACGCAGTTGGAGATCACGACATCGACGCTGGAGTCCTCGACGGGAAGATGCTCGATCTCGCCCAGGCGGAACTCGACGTTGTCCAGGCCGGCGATGTCGCGGTACTCGTCGATGTTCCGCCGCGCCTTGCTGAGCATGTCGGCGGTCATGTCCACGCCGATGACGCGACCCGTTGCCCCGACCTTCGGGCCTGCGATGAAGCAGTCGAATCCGCCGCCCGAGCCGAGATCGACAACGGTTTCGCCGGGCTTGAGCGAAGCGATGGCTGTCGGGTTGCCGCACGAGAGGCCCATGTTCGCGCCGTCGGGTGTGACCGCGAGATCGCTTTCGGAGTAGCCGATGGCGTGGGCGAGTTGACCTGGTTCGAGTGCGACCGGGCCGCAGCAGCCACCTGCATTCGAACCGCCGCCGCAACAGCCGGAGGATGATGGATTGTCGCGCGCGATGCGGCCGTAGCCTTCGCGCACCAGATCGCGGAGGTCGTCTGGGTTGGTGGTGGTCATGGTTTGCACTGGCAGGAGGAATCGGGCGGGCAGCAGTTGTCGAACGCGCTGGCGACGGCGCGGAAGGCGTCGCTCATGTGCTCGTAGCGCACCTGATAGAACATGGTGCGGCCGTCCTTTCGGGAATCGAGCACGCCGGCGTCGGCGAGCATCGCCAGGTGCCGCGACACGACGGAGAAATCGACGGAGCAGCACTCGGCGACTTCGGTCACCGAACAGAAGCGGCTGCACTTGGCGAGGCACGCGAGGAGTCTGAGCCGCGTGGGATCGCTGAGGGCCTTGAACAGGTCGGCATCGAGCGCTCTGTCGAGCGGCGCGGGCCGCCGTGCGGCCTGCCTGGGCGTCGAGGGTGGATGCTTGGTTATTTGCGTCACGATGCAAGTATATGCCCGTGCGGCGGCGCGTCAAGCCCTCGTCGGGATCCGGCCGGCGATTGAATGCGACTACTTCACGAACGACTTCGCCAGATCCGCCAGCATGCGCACGCCCCAGCCCGTCGGGCCCGTCGCGCACAAGTCCGTGTCCTTCTCGGTGTTGCCCATCGCGGCGATGTCGATGTGCGCGAACGGCGTCTTCTCATCCACGAAGTAATCGAGGAACGCCGCGCCCTGGATCGGATGCGCGCTGCGCGCCGGATTCGAGTTGATCAGGTCCGCATGCTGCGAGCGCATGAATTCCTTGTGCTCGGTCCACAACGGCAGTCGCCAGACTTTTTCGCCCGAAGATTCGGCGGCGCTGTTGACGCGATTGAGCAGGTCGTCGTTGTTGCAGAACAGGCCGGCGCAGAAGTGGCCCAGCGCGACCACCACGCCGCCGGTGAGGGTCGAAAGTTCGACGATGTGCGTCGCCTTCACGTCCTTGCACGCATACGTCAGCGCATCGGCCAGCACCAGCCGGCCCTCGGCGTCGGTGTTGGTGACCTCGACCGTGATGCCGTTGTACATC
>CAZCGB010000409.1:0-3527 GCA_964498045.1 uncultured Isosphaeraceae bacterium | reverse complement strand
GCGGGATTGGAGGTCCCGGCCATGGCCAAGATGTTTTATACGATCGATGAAGTCGCCGCGAAGCTCAAGAAGAGCACTGACGAGATCAAGGTGATGGCCAAGAGCGGCCAGATCCAGGAATTCCGCGACCGCGACAAGGTGATGTTCAAGGTCGATCAGATCGACCTGCTCGCCGGCAGCGACGAAGAGACCGGCGATGTCCATCTCGACCTCGCCGAGTCAGCCGTCGGCTCGGGCCTCAGCGGCACAGGCTCGGGACTGGACCTCAAGGAGGATTCCTCCATCGGCCTGGCCGACTCGCGCGATGGCACCGGCATCAGCGTCTTCGACACTGGTCATGGAGGCGAAGAGCGCGGCGGCAACGCGCCCTCGGGCGACACCCAGGTCGGCATGGACACCGTCGACGATGAACTTTCGCTGGAGTCGGTCGGCTCGGGCTCGGGCCTGCTCGATCTTACGCGCGAGAGCGATGACACCAGCCTCGGCGCCGAACTTCTGGAAGAGGTCTACTCCAGCGATCAGGAGAACATCGAGATTCCCGCCAACGCTTCGGGCCTGTTCGAAGCGGCCTCGGGTGACGCCGGCGTCGAATCGCGCGGCGGGGCGATGGCCATGCCCATGATGATCGAAGTCTACGACGGCGCGGGCTCGGGACTCGGCGCGGGACTGCTCATCGGCGCGCTCGCCTCCATGATCTGTGTCGCCATCGTCGCCGTCGTCGGCCTCAGCGGCGCGTATCCGCAGTTGGCGCAGATGTTCGCTGACAACCTCTGGGTCTGGTTCGGCGGCCTCGCGGGCATCACCATCATCAGCGGCCTGATCGGCCTGTTCCTCGGCAAGGCCAGTGAGTGACGCGGGCAAACGCCGAAACGCCGAAAAGTTGAAACGAACAAATTCCTGATGGCATTGCGGACTTCGGTGTTGCCGAAGTCCGCTTCCTTTTTGCTCCACGATCCCACACCAAGCCGGGCCAGAGCGAATCGTGCCGGGGCCGACGCATGACGTGCTTGATCGTCATGCGCGATTCGCGCCGGCCCGGGTGGAATTGGCACCTCCCGCTCCCGCTTTCTGCGTTCCGCTTTCTGCTCTACTCTCCGCCCATGCCCCTCACCCGATACGGCCGCGACGTCTGGCTGCCCATCATCATCATCGCGCTGATCCTCGGCGGCGGCTTCGCGCTGCTGCATTGGTGGATCGCGGTGGCCATCATCGTCATTCTCACGCTCGCCTTGCTGTCGTTCTTCCGCGACCCGATCCGGCGCACCCCCGCGAATCTCGCGCGGGGCGACATGCTTTCGCCGGCCGACGGCGTCGTCTCAGGTGTGTTTGATGTCGAGCATCACGACGCCACCGCCGGCCCGGCGAAGGTCATCCGCATCTTCCTCAGCGTGCTCAACGTGCACGTCAACCGCGCGCCCTGCGACGCCGTCGTCGTTTCGCTGCATCCGAAACCCGGCCAATACCTCAACGCCCAGACCGACGAGTCAGCCGACGTCAACGAATCGAATCTCATCGTGCTTCAGACCGGCGTCGGCGGCGTGAAGGATGAGCGCTTCGGCGTGCGGCAGGTCTCGGGCATGCTGGCGCGCACCATCGTCTGCCCGATCAAGCCCGGCGAAACACTTGCGCGCGGCCAGAAGTTCGGCATGATCAAGTTCGGCTCCACCACCGAACTCATCCTGCCTCGTCCGCGGAACGTGATCGCGCACGTCAAGAAGGGAGACAAGGTCCGCGGCGGGCTGACGCTGCTGGCGACGATCAATCCGCCGGGCGATCGGAGTTCCGCTGCTTGAGGCGCATCTCCTGGTATTTGGCGATGGAGATGAATTCGTACCAGGCCATCAATCGCGACATGACGAAGCCGGGGTAGCCGTCGAGGAATCCGCGCTTGAGGATGTAGCCGTAGATGAATCGCAAGGTCGGGCGGAAGGGCAGGCGGCGTGCGATCTGCTTGATCCAGCGTCGGCGCTCGATGTTGTCGCCGAAGAGGCTGGCCTTGAGGTCGCCCCGGTTTCCGGCGACAAGCGCATGGGCCTCCCAGTTGGAGTAGCGGTTGTGCTTCTCCACCCAGGTGTTGAGGTCGGGATAGGCGTAATGCAGGAAGTCGTGCCGGAGATAGCCGGCCTTTCCCGTGGAAAGGACGACGTGCTCATGCACTTCGTTGTCGCCAGACTGCGTGTCGCCGAGTTCGCCGATGCGTTCGTATCGGCCGACGGCGTGCTTGAAGAGACGCACGTTGTAACTGGGGTAGTAGCCGCAGCCCTTGATCCAGCGTCCCATGAACATGAAGCGCCGGTTGAGCCAGTATCCGTCGCCGCACCCCGCATGCCGGGCGTCGCGCGGCTGGTATGTGCCGGCGACGACCTGCACCACTTCGTCTGTGAGCTCGGGCGTCATGTGCTCGTCTGCGTCGAGGATGAGCACCCACTGGTTGCGCCATGCGACGTGTTCGAGCGCCCAGTTCTTCTTCTTCGGCCAGCCCTCCTTGGAATAGGTGAACTGACAGACCGCTGCGCCCATGGCCTGCGCGAGGGCGACGGTGTTGTCGGTCGAGTGGCTGTCGATGACGACGATTTCGTCCGCCCAGAGCACGTGGCGGATGCACTCGACGATGTTGGCCTTCTCGTTCTTGACCGGAATGAGCACCGACACATTGACGCTGCGCGGGGCCGGCCAGCGGCCCGGTGGAAGGCGATCGGGATCAAGCGTCGCGCGCAGGGCGTCCGCTTCGGGGTGACGCGCTTCGGCCTGGGCACGCTGCGCGTCGTTCGTCGGAATCTGGTCGGGTGAGCGCGAAGTCATGTGAGGGGCTCACGGAGCGGCGGCGGGCTCCTCGCCGAAGTCGCGTGGGCCGATGCTTCGCGCGCGGATGATTTTCGCAGGCGTGCCCACAGCCACGCCCCATGGCGGCAGGTCGCTGAACACCGACGAGCGCGCGCCGACGACCGTGCCCTCGCCGATGCTCACGCCTGGAGCGACGAACACATCGGCGGCCAGCCAGCAGCGGCGGCCGATGTCGATGGGCGCAGTGGTCAGCGGATGGCGCACATCGTTGAAATCATGCGATGCGGCGCAGAGGTAGCAGTACTGGCTGACGATGGCGAACTCGCGCAGCGTGATCGTGGCGACGGAGTACACGTCGACGTCATCCGCAATGCAGGCGTGTCGTTCCATGCGCAGGTTCCATGGCGCCCAGACCCTGGCGCCGCGGTAGACGCGCGAGGTCGGGTGCAGCTTCGCGCCGAATGCGCGCAGCAGCCAGTTGCGCCAGAAGTGCATCGGCCGGGGCGAGAACCTGAACACCGTGCTCTGGACAACCCACCACAGCGCGCGAGCCGCCTGATTGCCCGTGCTGTGAGGAGAGGAGACCTGGTCCATGATCGGAAGCGCGTCAGGAACAAACCACGAATGTCAGAGACGGGGCGGAGAGCCGGAGTTTATCGGCGCATATTTGGTGATTCGACGTGTCGGCGATGACAATCTCGCTTATCGGACAACGGTGGTCGCTGCATTTACCCAGCGTTATG
>CAZCGB010000408.1:0-3537 GCA_964498045.1 uncultured Isosphaeraceae bacterium | reverse complement strand
GACATCCTTGTGTACCAGCAACCGGCGCGTGGTGGTGCAGCGCTGGCCGGCGGTTCCGACGGCGCCGAAGAGCACGCCACGGATGACGAGCTCGAGGTTTGCGTCGGGCATGACGATGATCGCGTTGTTGCCACCGAGTTCCAGCAGGCTGCGGCCGAGCCGCTCGGCGACGACCTTGCCCACGTGTTTGCCCATGCGGCTGGAACCGGTCGCGCTGATCAAGGGCAGGCGGCGATCGGCGATCATCGTCTCGCCGACTTCGCTGTCGGAGCCGATGATGAGGCCGAAGACATCGCACGGATCGCAGCCTTCGGGATTGAACAATTCTTGCTCGCGCATGACGCGATGCGCGATGTTGGTGCAGGCGATGGCGGTGAGCGGCGTCAAGAGGCTGGGCTTCCAGATCATCGTGTCGCCGCACACGGCCGCGAGCATCGCGTTCCACGCCCAGACCGCTGCCGGGAAGTTGAACGCGGTGATGATGCCGATGCAGCCCAGCGGATGCCACTGCTCGAACATGCGGTGTTCTGCGCGTTCGGACTGGATGGTCAGGCCGTAGAGCTGCCGCGAAAGTCCCACGGCGAAGTCGGCGATGTCGATGCACTCCTGAATCTCGCCCAGGCCTTCGGGCCTGATCTTGCCCATTTCGAGGGTGACCAGTTCGCCCAGTTCATCCTTGTGATCGCGGAAGGCGTTGCCGATGAGTCGGACGATCTCGCCGCGTGCGGGGGCGGGCAGACGACGCCAGTGCTTCTGCACTTCGACGCTGCGTCTGACGAGCGCTTCGTAGTCAGCCTTCGACTGAAGTTTCACGGCGGCAATGGGCTTGCCGGTGGCGGGGTTGTCGCTGATGGCGAAGCCGGCTCCCTTCGCTGACGAGGCGTCAACGACGAGCGGGCTGGCGTAGATTCTGGGCGTGGCGATGGTCTGCGATGGCATGAGCAAAGGATAGGGATGAAACGCCGAAACGTCGAAACGCCAACATGCTGAATGCATGGCGCAGTGCGGATCACAGGCCGGATCGGATTTCAACTCGATTGAACGCCTGGAACGCGCCGGGGCCGAGGTCCGGCCGCGGCACGCGCTGGCCGACGATTTCAACGTGCTCGTGGCGGCGTGAAAGTCCGACGTCGAGTCCGAGCGCCAGAACGCACATGATGATCGCAGCGGCCGCCTGCCGGCGCATGAGTTTTGTCGCCGAGCGGTCCAGCGGCAACAGAAGCGTGTCGATCGTGACGGCGACGAAGACGTAGAACGCAGGCGCGATGGATGCGCCCTGTCGGGCGTAGCCGTAGAACAGCAGCGTGATGATGAGCTTGTTGAGGATGAGAAGGATCCACAACGCGCACGGAATGCGACGAGCCAAGGCGAGGAGGGTGCCTGTGGCGATCAGCACGAGCATGAGGGATTGCCACCAGCGCGCGGACGGGCTGTCGGAGACGAACATATCCACGGGTTCGCGCACGCCGCAGCGGCCAAGCGGAAGGTTGGCCGCCCCGAAGCCGCACGTCACGCCGTCGGCGAAGCGCTGGAACTTTCGCACGACGATGTGCCGCCACTTCGCGGGATCAGAGCGGATCTCCTCCCAGCCGACGCGCCAGCCATCGATGAACACACGGTTGTGGGGCGGGAAGGCGAATGCGAACTCGGGATCCTTGCCGCGCATCGGATGCGCGAGCGCCCCACGCGAGAATCCGCCATCGCAATCGGGATGATTCGCCAGCGCGAAACTGAACGGCCCCTGGTCGGAGACGAGCACGAACGACGGCAGCGGCCGCGGAATCCAGCCGAACTCGACGTGAATGAGTTTGTACACGTCTGAACCGTTCAGCGGTACACCCTGTAATTCGGGCGCCAGATTCTTCTGCGCGAAATAGTTGACAGCTGCGAAATTGTCGACGCGGGCGAACGCTGGCAGCGTGTTCAGGGCCGCCCGCGCGGATTCGTCCCATTCTACCGGCGCAAGGTTGAAGGCGATCGGACCGGGCTGAATGTTGTTGAATCGCATCGTGGCGAGCGTGGCATGTACGGTCCAGGGCAAGCACATCAGCAGCGCGACAAACGCGATGGACGTGGCGGAGAGCAGGCGGGCGCGCGATGGCGCGCGAATCCGCACGCGTTTGCTGGGCCCGGCGGCAACGTCCGGAATCTGGGTTTGTGGGACGCGCGCGATGAGTATCCACAGCAGGAACATCCCGAGCAGCAGCGGGTGCTCGGCCCGCGAGAGCATCGCGAAGCCGTGCGCGACGCCTAGCGCGATGATCGTCCAGCGCGCCGGCTGCGCGATCGCGCGTTGCGTCAGCCACACGATCATCGTCAGCAGCATGACATACGGCGTCTCATTGTTCAGCGACGTCGCCAGCACGTACTGGCCGAATGAGAACGTGAGCAGCAGCGCAGCGATGACCGCGATGCGCCGGCGCATGTTTTCGGCACAGGCGAGGAACGTGAACGCGCAGGCCGCGGCAGACATCGCGCACCACAACACCTTCAGGCTGATGAAGCCGGTGGTCTGCACGCCGCGCGAGAGATAGGCGATGGCGTACGCCACGGCCGGCGGATGGATCGGCAGGTCGAACTGGAACACGCCGCCTTCGTCAATCGCCTTCGCCCACTCCACCCATACGATTGCGTCGCCTTCGTAGTACGCCGAATGCGGCCATTCTCGATCAGGCGAATTGAACAGAAAAATCAGCCGTGCGGCGAAGGCCAGGATAAAAAAAGCGATGGTGATCGCGGCGTCGCTTTGCCATGCATGCAGTACATCGCGGTTCGAGCGAGCGCCGCTCGTCGATCGATGAGGGGAAAGTGATGTCGCCGAGGCACGCATCGACCACCGCGTTTATCGGCGGGACGCGCGCCCCGACGTGATCCTTCGCATGCACCGGCAAGACCAGCCGGCCGCGTCACGCTTTGAGCGTGTTTCGTCCGCCCGCGAACGCGAGCATCGCGCCCACGATCGCCGCGGCGATGCCGCCGACGATGTAGAAGTTGGTCTTGTCCGTCCAATGCCCGGTGAAGGTGTTGGACAATCGCTCGCCAAAGGAATCGGTGGCTTGCAGACCAATGATGGCAAAGATGACGCCGATGACGAGAAGGGCGATTCCGAGCATGCGTGGGCCGTTCATGTGTGTCGCTCCTGGCAAACGCTGACAATGCAGCTGTCAGCATTACGAGATGCCGGGCGGCAAGCGCATAGGGAACGCACCCAGATGTGCCGATGACGCTGACCGGCGATCACGATGAGATGGTGCGCACCGGCGTGTCGGTGAGAATCTCGGCAGTGGTCTTGCTCTTGACCTCATCCACCGTCACACCCGGCGCGACTTCAGCCAGGCGGAATCGCCTTTTGTTCTCGTCCATCACCAGCACGCAGAGGTCGGTGATGATCATGTTGATGCAGCGTTTGCCGGTGAGCGGCAGCGTGCATTTCGGGATGAGTTTGGCGGCCCCCCCCTTGGCGTTGTGCTCCATCATCACGACGACTTTCTTCACCCCCGCAACGAGGTCCATCGCGCCGCCCATGCCCTTGATCAT
>CAZCGB010000407.1:0-3545 GCA_964498045.1 uncultured Isosphaeraceae bacterium | reverse complement strand
AGGAGTGGGGGGCTCAACCGATGGCGCGCATTGTCGATTACTGCACCGCCGGCGTCGCGCCAAAGGACATCTTCGATGCTCCGACGCATGGCCTGCGCATGATCATGGAACGCAACAAGCTCACGCACAAGGACATCGACCTTTTTGAAATCAATGAAGCGTTCGCGGCCCAGGTGCTCACCAACATCACGCAACTGGGCATTCCCGAGGACAAGGTGAACATCGCGGGCGGAGCGATCGCGATCGGCCACCCCATCGGCGGCAGCGGCGCGCGCGTGTTGACCACCCTTTTGCATCAGATGAAGCGCACGAACGCGAAGCGCGGCATCGCAAGCCTGTGCCTGGGCGGCGGGAACGCGGTGAGTGTGCTGGTCGAGCGAGTTTGATTTGCGGTAGCAACGAACTCGATCGTGCCACATGTGATTGAAACTCCGTCCCGGCCCGCCCGCCGGCGCCGCAGTGTGCGGCTGAATCTGCTGGCTGCCGACCATCCGCCGCGCTGCGACGTGGTAGCATGGCCCCTCGCGCATCGGATTGCAGCGGAATCCAGAAAGAGTCTCTTCTCATGCGGCAGAGCATCCGGTCAAAGATGATCGCGTGGATCGCGCTGCCCACGCTCCTGATCTACCTGCTGGTGGCGATCGGCGCGCTGCTGTTCCTGCGGCGTGTGGAAGAGTCCTACGCACGAACCCGCATGACGCAGTTGGCCGCGAACTATGCGCGGCAGTTCGATCTGCTGCTGCGCGAATCGGCGATGATTGCCGATACCTCCGCGCGCCTGTTGGAGATCGAGCCACAACCCGCCGAGGAGAAGATCTACGAACTCCTCTCGTCCAACGTGAACAACGGACGGTACGTGTACGGCTCGGCGTGCGCGTTCGAGCCCGGCACGTACAAGACCGACGATTCGCTGTACAGCCCGTACGTCTATCGCGGCGCCGACGGACTGCAGCGCATGGACATTGATCGCAGCGTGTACGACTGGTACAGCGATCCGGCCTGGCAGTGGTTCCGCAGGCCCAAGGAGCGCGGCGCCGGCACGTGGACAGACCCGTATTTCGATGAAGGCGCGGGCAACGTGCTGATGACCACCTATTCGGCGCCGTTCTTCCGCGACGGCGCATTCCGCGGCGTGATCACGGTGGACATCCAGCTGCCGCAACTGCAGCAAACGCTTGGACGCGCGATCGCGCCGGATCTGGATTTCGTGATTCTCACCGGCGACGGTCATTTCGTCTATTCGCCCGAGACGCACCGGATCATGACGCAGACCATCGACGATGCGCTCAAGGAGTTTGGCCGTCCGGCCCTGACGCAGGTGGTGCAACGGGCGCTCGCAGGGGGCGTCGCGGGCGCGGTGGACGTCGATGGCTGGGACACGCCGCAGCGGCAGTGGCTGTTCTATGCGCCGATTCCGTCCACCGGGTGGATGTTCCTGTCGCGCCTGCCGGAATCGGTGGTGCTGAAAGAAGCTCAGCGCAAGGCCATGCTGCTGGGCGGGGCGCTGGCCACCACGCTGTGCCTGATGCTCCTGGCCATCTACTTCGTTTCGCGCCGCATCACCGCGCCCATTGCGCGCCTCAACGACAAGGTCCTGGAGATCGCGCATGGCGATTTGAACGCGCGCGTTCAGCAGACTGCCGGCGGCGATGAGGTCGCCGAACTCGGCCGCACCTTCAACAAGATGGCCGACGACCTGCAGGTGCACATCAAGCGCGTGGCCGAGCAGGAGGCGGCCCGGCAGCGGATCGATCACGAACTCGATCTGGCGCGAGACATTCAGACGCGGCTGCTGCCGCAGACTCCGCCCAAGATTGATGGCTACGACATCGCCGGATGGAATCGGCCCGCCGAGCAAACCGGCGGCGACTACTTTGACTGGCAGCCGGTGTCGGGCGGCCGCCTCGTCGTCAGCATCGCTGACGCCACCGGCCACGGCATCGCGCCGGCGCTGGTCACCGCGGTCTGCCGCGCGTATGCCCGCGCGAGTTTCCCGACGGGTCAGGCGCTTGAACAGCTCGTCGGCCGCATCAACGACCTGCTGATCGAGGACCTGCAGAGCGAGCGATTCGTGACGTTCGCCGTCGCCGTGCTCGATCCGCGAACGCACGAGGTGCAGCTGCTTTCCGCCGGACATGGCCCGATGTTTTTCCGGCACGCACACGATGGTCGCATCGAATCTCTGGATTCGCACGGGCTGCCGTTGGCGGTCGCTCCCAGCGCCCAGTACGGCCCTGTGCAGGTGCTGGCCATGCAGCCGGGCGACATTCTGTTCCTGGTGACCGACGGCTTCTTCGAGTGGATCGGGCACGATGAAAAACAGTTCGGAATCGAGCGACTGACGGCGATCCTGCGCGCGGCTTCAATGCTGTCTGCGGCGGAGATCATCCAGACAGCGTACGAAGCGGTTCTCAAGCACGCCGGCGGGACGCCGCAACAGGACGACCTGACCGCCGTGGTGATCCGACGCTTACGCTGAGCGAGCGCGACGAACACCGCACTGGCACGGGCTGTTCATAGCAGACGATTTGCACACATCCCAGGGACTGCGGATCATGCCCCAGCCGGGCCAGATCAAATTGGGTCCGTCGACTTGCACCGACCAGATCAAGGAGTCTCGCCATGCGCTGCACGCCCGCGTTCCTGACCATTGTCGCACGTCTCACGGCCCCGATCCTGTTCGCAGCGATGCTGGCCGGATGTCAATCCACACAATCCGCGCCGCCCCGGCCAAAGCTCACCGACGCCGATGTGAAACTCATTCTCGACCAGGCTGAGGCCGGTGCCAACACGACGCCTTCGCTGTTGCGCGTCAACGACGCCGGCGTGCAGCAGATGACGCGCATGCACATCTACATCGTCAACAACAACGGGCGCACCATCGGCCGCCGCTCCATGAGTGATGCGTGGTACGGCTCAGTGTCCATCGCCAACATGAAGGCGTACACCGCCATGAGCTTCTCGAGCGATCAGAACGCCCTCACCTCGCGCTCCATCGGCGCGCTGAGCCAACCCGGCGGGCCGCTCTGGCAGATCGGCAACTCCAACAAGGGCCTGTTCCAGCCGGGCCTGATCGAATTTCCCGGCGGCCTGCCGCTGTACAAGGACGGCGTTCTCGTCGGCGGCCTGGGCGTCAGCGGCGACGGCGTGGATCAGGACGAAGCCGTCGCCCTCGCGGGCAGCCGGGGCTTTGAGGCGCCCGCTGCGATCCGCATCGACACGGTGACGAAGAACGCCGTGCCGTTTGTGAAGTGATGGAGAGATGGTGGCGCGACGAGGCAAGCCTGAATCGAGGCGCTTCCGAAGCGTGACGGTCATTCAACAGCTTGCCTCGTCGCATTCGACGATCGGCTCATTCCCCAACGCGCTGCGCCGTCAGCTTCATCCCGCGCTGATCCAGCGTGAAGCTCTGGCCGTCTGCGGCGAACACGAACTTGGTGTCGTCATCGACCGACGCGCGGAACTCGCGGCCGTCGCTCACATCCGCGCCCTGCCACTTCAATGAGAAACCCTTCTGGTTTTCGCCACTGGCCTTGACCATCGCC
>CAZCGB010000406.1:0-3548 GCA_964498045.1 uncultured Isosphaeraceae bacterium | reverse complement strand
CATTGAACGATATGGAGGTTCCGCCATGGCCACAGCCGCTGCCGCATCGCAACCCATCGCAAATTCCTCGCCACGCCTGTACGACGAAGAAGGCGATCGCCTTGTGCAGGCCGATCGTCGGGCCGATCGCGTGATACTCCTGCCCGCGGGAGATCCCCGCGAATCCGGCGCGGCTCGCGACCGCATCCGCATCCAATGGGGGCAGATGCTGCTCAACGATCTCCTCAGCCGCCGCTACCGCACGCTGGTGTGCGGCGTGAATCCCGACGACAACAGCCGCGGCATCATCGGTGAACTGGCGAAGGTCATGCCCACAAGCCAGTGGAACGCTGACACCATCACGCAGTACGCGCGAACATTCTCACGTTCAATCGCCAAAGATGAAGTGCTTGTTTTGAAATACGATTTCGACACCTTGGAAGTCCTGGCCTTCCTTCGGCCACCGGGCAAGGACCATTTCTCATTGGATGACCTGAAGCGCGGCTTCAAGAAGGCGGCTCAGATGGTGGAAAGCCGGTATGACCGCCTGCCCGTGGCGAGCGTGAGTTTCCTTGGCGCGAAGTCGAATCGACTCGTCGATGCCGGCGGCAACGAGCCGTCATTCGAAGCGGTTCTGCGCACGGCGTACGAAGCGGGTTACCGCGGCGATATGTTCCCGTCCATTGCCATGTGGGAACTCGCCCCGACCGGCGTCTTTGCGTCGTATCCGTTCCCCAACGCGCTCAAAGTCATGCGCGCGGGCGGTTTCTGATTTCACCACCGAACCTGCGACGACAGGCAGCACATGTCGTCTCGGCGACGTCGTCGGAAGCACATGTACGGCAGCCGGCGCGTTCGTCGCGCCTGTCACACGAGTATCGTGCCCGGATTCTCGATCAGCTGCTTCAGCGTCTGCAGGTACTGCGCCGCCATGGCGCCGTCGATGACGCGGTGATCAAGACTCAACGTCGCGCTCATCTCGTGGCCGATGGTCAGTTCGTCGTTTCGCACGACGGGCTTCTTCAACGCCGCGCCGACGGCGAGAATCGCGGAGTTCGGCGGATTGATGATGGCCGTGAAATTGTCGACGCCGAACATGCCGAGGTTGGAGATGGTGAACGTGGAATCGCTCATCTCCTGAATGGTGAGGCCGCGCGTGCGCGCCCGTTCGGAAAGCTGCTTGCTCTCCGCGGAAATCTGCCGCAGACCTTTGGAGTCGGCGTTGCGGATGACGCCGACGACCAATCCGCCGCCGCGCTCTTCTGGAAGCGAGATGGCGACACCGACGTTGACGTCGCCGAGAATCTCAATGTGATCTTCAGCCCATGCGGCGTTGAAATATGGATGCTCATGGATCGCCAGCGCACAGGCTCGCACGATGAAGTCGTTGACACTGAGTTTCACGCTCTGCTCTTCGAGCTGCGCGTTGAGTGTTGCGCGCAGGTCAAGGAGCGGATCCATGTCGAATGTGGTGGTGACCTGATAATGCGGAATCGTTTGTTTCGACTCGACAAGCCTCTTGGCGATGATCTGCCGCATGTTCGAGACAGGAACCATCTGGGCCGCGAGGCCGCCGCCGGCTCCATGTGATCGCGTGGGAATGGCCTTCGCATTGGTTTTCGCGGGCAGCGTCGCCTCCACTTCGGGCATCTCCACGCGCGTCGCGAGCACTTCCTGCTTCGAGGACGTCGCCATCGCCTGCGACTTTGTCGAAGGTGTTCCGCGAGCCGATGGCGGCACCGCCGCTCCGGTTTCCTTTGCGGCGTCAATCGCCGCCAGCACATCGCGCTTGATCACGCGGCCAGACGGGCCGGTGCCCTCGATTGAGCGCACATCTATGCCATGCTCGTCGGCCATGTGGCGCGCAACCGGACTGATGCGCATGCGGCCCGACTCGGAAACGTCTGGCTCATCTTCGTTGCTGTCGTCTGATGAAGCGTGGATCGCACGCGCGGGTTTCGACGCCGATTCAGCCGTGGGCGTCGACTTCGCCGCGTTGCTTGATGGCTTCGCGGGAGCTGCGCCGTCGCCGGAAAGCGTGGCGATCACCGTTCCCACGTTCACGCGCTGGCCTTCGGGAACCGAAATCCGCTCGATCACGCCATCGTCGTACACCGCCATCTCCATCGTGGCCTTGTCGGTCTCAACATCGGCGATGACATCGCCGGCCGAGACCTTGTCGCCTGCCTTGACGTTCCACTTGATGATGGTGCCGGCCTCCATGGTGTCGGAGAGGCGCGGCATGGTGATGTCGATGGGCATGGGGGGATTGTAGATGCAAAACGAAAGCCCACGGATGGCCATCCGTGGGCTTTGGGGAATTCACTCGATCACGCGTTGTATGTCACCGCGCGGACGCATTCGCAGATTTTTCGCGCGTTGGGAAGCATTTCCTGCTCAAGGTTGTATGCGTACGGCGCCGGCACATCGTCGGAATGCACGCGGCCAACGTAGTTGTCGAGATCGTCGAAACAGTAGCGGTGCACCTGTGACGCGATCTCGGAGCCGGGCGAGCCGAAGCTCCATGATTGATCGACGACGACGCAGTAGTTGGTCTTGCGCACGCTCTTGACGATCGTCTCGATGTCCAGCGGGCGAATCGTGCGTCCGTCGATCACCTCGCACTCGATGCCTTCCTTCGCCAGTGTCTCAGCGGCCTCGAGGCAGAAATACAGAGGCCGTCCGAAACTCACGATCGTGCAATCAGCAACGCCTTGAGGGGGGCTGCGGCGAATCTTCGCCTTGCCGAATGGAACGAGGTATTCCTCTTCGGGGACTTCACCCTTGGTGGAAAGCAATCGTTCGGATTCAAGGAAGAACACCGGATCGTCATCGCGAATTGCGGTCTTGAGCAATCCCTTGGCGTCATATGGATCGAACGGGATCGCCATCCGCAGTCCGGGCACGTTTGAATACAGACCCTCCACGCACCATGAGTGTGTCGAGCCAAGCTGCCCTCCCGCGCCGTCATTGCCGCGGAAGACGATCGGGCAGCCGAACTGCCCGCCGGACATGTACAGCATCTTCGGCGCGTTGTTCAGGATCGGATCAGCCGCCACGAGGCTGAACGACCAGGACATGAACTCAACGATCGGGCGCAGGCCCATCATCGCCGCACCGATGGCCATGCCCGCGAAACCGGATTCGGAGATGGGCGTGTCGATGATGCGCCGCTCGCCGAATTCGTCGAGCATGCCTTTGCTGACTTTGTAGGCACCGTTGTACTGCGCGACTTCCTCGCCGATGAGGAAGACGCGCTGATCGCGGCGCATCTCCTCAGACATCGCCTCGCGCAAAGCGTCTCGGAATTCAATTTCGCGGGTGGACATGTTGGGTTCACATCGATTCGGACACGAGCACTCAAGCACACGGGCCGACTTGAATTACGACTCCTTGAGCATCTCCGGCAATTCCGTCCCCGTATACGGCCCCCACTTCTCCACATAAACGTCCTTGTACAACTCGCTCAGCGGCGGCTCGGGGGAGGCGTCGGCCCATTCCACCGCCGCGCGGATCTCCTCCTTCACATCGCGCGTCATGGCTTCGTATTCTTCCTTGGCGAATCCATG
>CAZCGB010000405.1:0-3557 GCA_964498045.1 uncultured Isosphaeraceae bacterium | reverse complement strand
GAGCAACTGGCCGGCGAAGCCGCGAGCGTGCGCAGCGACATTTATTCGCTCGGGCTGGTGCTGTACGAAGTCTTCACCGGCAAAGAGGCGTATCACGCGAACTCCGTCGCCGAGTTGCAGCGATTGCAACAGTCTGGCACGTTCACCACGCCCTCGACACTGGTGCGCGACCTCGATCCGCTGGTCGAACGTGTGATCATGCGCTGCCTGGAGCGCGCACCCAGCGACCGGCCGAATTCGGCGATCGCGGTGGCGGCCGCGCTGCCGGGCGGAGATCCGCTGGCGATGGCCCTGGCGGCTGGGGAGACGCCTTCGCCGGAGATGGTCGCGCAGTCCGGCGCGAGCGGCGCGCTGAAACCGCACTGGGCTGTGATCGGTCTCGCCGCAGCCATCATCCTCGCGCTGCTGAGCGGCATCATCATGGATCGCCTGAATCCGCTGCGCGCCCTGCCCATGGAGAAGGCTCCGGACGTGCTCGCGGATCGGGCCCGCGAGATCAGCAAGCGGCTCGGCTATGCCGACGCGCCCGGCGACTCGGCCGCATGGTTCGCGACCAACGGCTGGGTGATGGAGCACATCCGCAAGCATCGCGGCGCACCGGAGGTCTTCGAGCAACTCAAGTCCGGCCGCCTGCGCATGGTGGAGTTCGCCTATCGAAGCAGCCCGGGCGATCTCGCGCCTGCGAATGAAACTACCCGCGTGCAGAGCGATGATCCGCCGTTCAACACTTCGGGCATGGTGCGCATGGCGCTGGACACCAACGGCAGGCTGCTCCAATTCGAGGCGCGGCCGCCGGCGTACTTCGCGGAATCGGCATCGACGCAGCCGGCGGCCGGCGCGCCAAGCGTTGAGCCTGACTGGTCCGCGTGCTTTGCTGCGGCCGATTTGGACATCCGCAACTTCCAGCAGGTTTCACCGACATGGTCGCCGCCCGTGCCGTTCGACGTGCAGATGTCATGGTCAGGGACGTTCCCCGAGCATCCCGATCTGCCGCTGCACATCGCGGCGGCGTCGATGCGCGGCAAGGTGGTGTGGTTCGACATCTTCGGCCCGTGGTCCAATCCGCCGACGGAACAGGCGGCAGGTGATGGCCTCCCGATCGTCGATCAGATCTTCAACATCTTGTTTCCCATCCTCTTCCTGGGAATTCCCGGCGTCGCGGCGCTCGTGGCGTGGCGCAATGTTCGGGCCGGGAGAGGTGACCGACGCGGCGCGTGGCGGCTGGCGATGTTCATCATCGTCGTCGGCCTCCTCGGCTGGCTTCTGGGCGCGCATCATGTGCTTGGCATCGGCGAAATGACAATGTTTGCCCGCGCGTTCGGCTCGATCCTCGCCTCGGGCGTCGTGGCGTGGCTGATGTATCTCGCCGTCGAGCCGTTCGCGCGGCGGTACTGGCCAACATCCATCATCGCCTGGACGCGGCTGCTCTCGGGGCGCTGGCGCGATCCCTTGGTCGGGCGTCACGTGTTGCAAGGCTGCATCTTCGGCGCGCTGATGGCGTTCTTCAGCACGCTCCCGACGCTGCTCTCGATGCGCATCTACGGCCCGACTTACCAGCCTCCAGCAGAACCGTTCGCGACGCTGATGGGTTTCCGTCATGCCCTTTCAGCAGTTTGCAACGCCTTGAGCGGACCGACGTTCTTCCTGGGGTTGTTCGTGCTGCTGCTGATGCTCCGCATCCTGCTGGGGCGTCAGTGGCTGGCGGTGGCGTGCGTGTCGGCGCTTGTCCTGCTGATCATGGCCTTTCCCAGACCTGATGTGACTGGCTTCATTGATCCATTCGAAGTGGCGAGTTCGATCGCGCTTTCGATCGGCCTGCTGGTGTGTCTGGTGCGCCTGGGGTTGCTCGCCGGCCTGACGATGATCATCACGAGCATGCTGCTGTGGGGCTTCCCGTTCACGGTCGATTTCTCGCGCTGGTACGCGGGACTGGGATTGACGGGGCTGCTCGCGTTCATCGTTCTGGCTGGCTACGGCTTCTGGGTCGCTTTGGCGGGGCAACCGCTGTTCAAGGACGAACTGGCGGCGGCGCGGTGACCCTCGCGCAGGTTGCCTGCTACACTTGCGACCCCCATGGCCAAGACCTTCCGTTGCACCATTGTCACCCCATCCGCCGCCGTCCTTGATGAGGACGTCACCTACGCCTCGTTCCCCGCCTGGGACGGCCAGATGGGCATGATGCCCGGCCGCTCGCCGCTGTTGACGCGACTGGGCATCGGTTCGCTGCGTCTGGATTTTGAACAGGGCGGCAGCCGCATGTTCCTGGTCGATTCCGGCTTTGCGCAGGTGCAGGATGGCAGCCTCACGCTGCTGACCGAGCGTGCGATGCCAGCGGAGGAGTTGAATCTCCAGTCCGCGGAAGCGGAGCTGGCTGAGGCCAACGCGCGGATCGCCACCGGCGGAAAAGACATGGCGAAAATCGAGCACGACCAGCAATTGGCGATGGCCAAGAAGACGCTGGCTAGCGGCGCCAGGCAGCGGCACTGAATTGACAATCGAATCCGGATTGGAGCAGGGAAAGGAATTGGCGCCGCCTGCGCCAAGTCCGGTCATTTGATACGCTGTCGCTATGGACGGACCCGACACGGCACAGACGCCGCACACCGCGCGCGTGGTGGAGATGGAAGTGGAACTCAAGCCGCAGAGCACGGACGAATCAGCGGACGCCTCGCCATCCGAGACGACCAGCAAGCCCGCCAAACGCGGGGGCGCTTCGTCGCAGCAGCAACCACTGGAAGAGCTCTGCGCCGATCAGCCGCTGGAGCTGCGCATCGAAGCGCTCCTGATGTCGTCTGATCGCGCGATCCCCGAGAGTCGTTTGGCGGAAATCCTCGGCATCGCCGGCAAGGGCGCGAGCAAGCGCGTCAACGCCGCCATTGAAAGCCTGAATCAACAGTACGAATCGTCCTCGCGAGCTTTCCGGGCGGAGCGGCTGGCGGGGGGGTGGCAGTTGCTGACGCTGCCGGCTTTCGGCCCGCTGCTGCATCGTCTGCACGAGAAGCGGCAGGAGACGCGCCTGAGTCAGCCTGCCCTGGAGACGCTCGCGATCATCGCCTATCGCCAGCCGATCATGCGTGCGGAAATCGAAGCGATCCGCGGCGTGGCGTCGGGCGAAGTGCTCCGCAGTCTGCTGGAACGAAGGCTCGTCAAGATCGTCGGCAGGGCTGAAGAACTTGGTCGGCCGATGCTCTACGGCACCACGAGTGAATTCCTGAAGGTCTTCGGCATGGCGAACATGGACGACCTGCCGCAGATCAAGGGATTGAACCTGCCCTCGACGCCACGACCGAAACCTGCGCCGCCGGAGGGAGAATTTCCAGCGGAAACCGCAGCAGCTGAAACTCCCCCGAGTGCATCCAACTGAGCGCGCTGGCGCGCTGCCCAACCTCATCAACGATTGACAGCCCTATTTCGATTCGGAAACTTCGCCATGCCCGCACAGCTTCTTCGCCGCTTCGTTCCGTTCCTTGCGTTCTCGCTGCTCGCGCTTGTGCTGCCCGGATGCGGCAGCTACGCCCTGCACGGAAAGGTCGTGCGCGGCGAGACCAGCAGCATCC
>CAZCGB010000404.1:0-3560 GCA_964498045.1 uncultured Isosphaeraceae bacterium | reverse complement strand
GAGAGGGCTGGGGTGAGGGCGAACGGGCATCGGCGTGCCGCGAGCGCGAGTCCCAGGCTTCCGCCCATCGCTTGAACTGCCGTAGCGCCGCGCTGGCCCCGCACAAACGCCGGTTCGCCATGCGCAGGAACTCCAGCGCGACGTCCAGATCGTCCCGCGTCGCGTGGGGGTCGTCCATGTGCTCGGGCGTCAACCGTCGCTGTGTGAGCATGCCGGTCAACGCCATCGCCGTCCCGGCTCAGCAGCCGCGCCGGCGAAGACCGAGAGCATCGCCTCCGTGGCGAGCAGCATCGTTTCCAGTTTCATCGAAGGCTTGCCGCGCTGCTTGCGTCCTCGCCGCTGCGCCGGCAGGCACGGCAGATGCACGAACCCGGCGGCCATTCTCCGTTTGCGCACATGATGCAGCAGCGCGTATGCCACGTGATTGCACAGGAACGCGCCCGCGCTCAAGGAGAACTCGACGGGCACTTCTTTGGCGGCGATGGCGTCGCGCATCGTGTGCAGGGGCAGCGTGGAGAAGTGCGCGGCCGGCCCGCCGCGCACGATCGGCCGCTCGCGCAGAGTCACGCCCGCGTTGTCGGCGATGCGGTAATCCGCCAGGTTGATGAACACGCGCTCCAGCGTGATGCCGGCCGTCTTGCCCGATTCGCCGAGGCACAGCACGACATCGGGTTTGATCGCATCCACGGCGCGCAGCAGCGTCGCCGGCCCGCGCTTGGCCTCCACCGGCAGCACGCGCGTGCGCACCTCCAACCCAGAGATGGGCACGTCGCCGAAGTCGATCGCGCGGATCACCTCCTGTGATGGATTGACGCGCGAGCCGCCGAAGGGCTCGAAGCCGGTGAGCAGCACCCGTACGGGCTTGGACGCTTTTCGCGGCATGGTCAATTCCCGCGCTGGCGATCGGTCGCACGCTGCAGCGTCGCCTTCTCCGAAGACGTGAGGCTCTGCAGCCCCGACGCATGCACCTTGTCCAGGATGCGGTCGATCGCCTGGTCGTCTGCCTCGGCCTGTTTGCGCGCCGACGCGTCGCGCTTGGCTGCGCGGTCGGCCTGCCAGCGCGCGAACGCGCCCGGCCGCCTGTCGCCGTCCCCTCCGCTGCTTCCGCGACCGTCCTCCTCCTCGCGCAGAGCCGTGCCGCCTTGGGCTCCGAACCAAGCGCGCTGCCCGCCGTCATCGCGCTGGTACGCCGCGGCGTAGCGCGGATCGAATTCCGGCTCTGCGCTGGCGGCGTATTTCAATTGCTGCCGCTGCTGCAGGCAGGTCAGGAAACCGAACCCGGCGATGATCACCAGCATGCCCTGCCGCTGGTAGAACCCGACGCCCGCGACGATCACCGCGCCGATCATGCCCAGCGTCGTCGCGATGCGCATGCTGCGCATGTAGCCCACTCGCCTCCACAACGCGATCTGCACCAGCCGCCCGCCGTCGAACGGATAAAAGATCAGCAGCAGGTTGAACAGCAGCAGCGCATAGTTGACCACGAACAGGTCCGCGAGCAGTTGCACGACCCAGCGGCCCTCGTACAGCCAGAAGGTCGGCAGCCACATCTCGAACGGATTCAGCGAAACAGGCATGGCAGATTGGCCCAGCCACAGCAGCAACGTGACGAATGACAGCGTCGCCAGCGCGACATTGACCAAAGGCCCGCATGCGACGGTGACGAGCTCAGGCCACGGCCGCTTCGGCGGATCGCAGAACGCCAGCCCGCCAAGTGGCCACATGAGGATGTCGTCAGCCCGTCCGCCGACGGAGCGGCAGCCGAAGCAGTGACCAAATTCGTGCAGCAGCACGCTGCCGAAGAGCAATCCCATCCAGCGCAGGTGCCAGAGAATCTGTTCCGTCGCGCCCACGCCCTTGTTCACGAGCGCCTGCGACGGCCAGACTTCCGTCACCGCGAAGATGATGAACAGGATGTGGACGCGGATGCGGATGCCCAGCACGCGCCCGACGGGGAAGGACCAGTTGAGCAAGCTGTTGAGCGACCGCCAGATGTCGCTGGACCCGCCCCCACTACCACCACGTGATCCGGACCAGCCTGAGCCGGATGACCCGCGCGCATAATTTCGATCATGAAGTGACATGCAGTTGCGTATCCAGGACGGTCGGAGCGGTCACGATGAGCATAGTCGCGCTGTGAGCCGCCTGTCGCGCGATGAACGACAGACGCCTCATCACCATCCGCCTCCCCCGCCACCTCCTCCGCCGCCGCCTGAGAATCCGCCGCCGCCGCTGAAGCCTGAGGACCCGCCGCCGAATCCGCCGCTGGACCAGGAGCCGCTCCGACCACCCGAGCCTGCGCTGATCTGCGTGCGCGGCATGAGCGCCAGCGAATGCGTCATCGCGCGCGATGTCGAATTGACCTGGCTGACCAGCAGCGCGGTGGTGAAGCCGTCGTCGCGGCCGGGGGTGTTGTACCAATCGGGCGGATGCGAGTAGATGCCTTCGAACCGCCGCGCCCAGACCTCCGAAAGACCCAATGCCAGCGCGTACGGCAGCAGTTTCTCAAACTGCGCCTGCTGAGCGGCGATCTCCAGCGTCGGCAGTTCCGCACGTGAGATGTACTCCTCCAGCCCCTTGACCTGCTCAAGGGCCTTGCGTCCCTTCGCAGTCTTGCGCGGCATGAAGAACGCGAAGATCACGAACAGCGGAGCCGTCAACAGCGCGGCGATGATCGTCGACAGCGGCGCGAAGACGTCCGCCGCGCCCAGGCCCCACGCGATCGCCAGCGTCGCGGCGGCGAAGACCACGCCCAGGCCGATCCAGCGGTTGCGCACGATGGGCAGGTTGCCGGCGAAGTATCCGGCGCGATCCATCGCGTCATACACCATCTCCCGCACGCGGCTGAGCGTGGGGTAGAACGTCGTCTCCAGCGAAGACATCTTGACGTCTTTGCTCTTCTTGAAGATCGCGTTCAGGATTTCGCGCTCGAAGGGTTTGAGGTCGCGGTCGTCCCTGGCGGTGCGGAGCAGGCGCAGGTTGCCGTGCATCGCGCCGCCGGTGTAGGGGCTGCGCGGCGTCTCCATGTTGAGGTAGCCTCGGACCGCGAGATCGAAGATGGTGGCGGTGACGTCGCGGGTGTCGACGCGCTCATCGATCAGCGTGCCGACCTCGACGGGCGTCAGGCCGTCGGGCGCGTCGTATTGCACGGCGATCGAGCCCGGCTGGCCTCGATCTCGCCCGTAGAAGCGCCACAGAAGCCAGAGGCCAACGAACACGAGCACCGGGGCGAGCAGGATGCTGTTGTCGGCGAGAAACCACCCGATGCGCGTCGAGGTCGTCGGCGACTGCACGTGACCCTGGGGAAAGCCCACGACGATGGTCATGCCGGCCCAAGGTGAGAGCGGGCCGATCGATTCGAAGTGAATGTGGCCGTCGTCGGAAACGCGCCCGGCCGGTCCGGCGGAGTTTGAGCCGTACGCGCCGACATACGAAGCGGTCCTGATTTCCTCGGGCTTCTGGAACGTGCCTTCAGGCAGCACGATTTCACACGAGGCCTTTTCGATCCACACCGGCCATTCGTTGCCGCCGGGATCGCCGGCGCGGGCGGCCGGCGGGAA
>CAZCGB010000403.1:0-3572 GCA_964498045.1 uncultured Isosphaeraceae bacterium | reverse complement strand
TGCAGCGCGGCCACATGCGCTTCGAACCCAACATCAACGTGCGCATCACGACCGAAGACGGCCGCGTGTTGCACACGCCGATCGTGGAAGTGAAGAACCTGAACTCATTCAAGTCGCTGCGCGGCGCGATCGAACACGAATACCAACGACAGCTTGAGCAATGGACGCGCGATGGCCTCACGAACGGCCCGGGCATGAAGTCCACGCGCGGCTGGGACGATGTGCGGCAATGCACGGTGCTGCAGCGCGGGAAGGAGGATGCGCACGACTATCGGTATTTCCCCGATCCCGACCTGCCGCCCGTGCACGTCAGCGAAATCTGGAAAGAGGAGCTGCGATCGCGCCTGCCGGAGCTTCCCGCGGCGCGGCGGGCGCGATACGAGCGCGACTTCGGACTGAGCCCGATGGAGGCGGCGACGTTCGCCGCCGAGCGCGAGCCGTGCGCGTATTTCGAAGCCTGCGCCGAATCGCTGCGCGAAAGACTGATCGGCTCGGGATCGAACGAGAACGCCGGGTGGCTCACCGCCAAATGGCTGCTGAACGCCGGGGCCAAGCGCGCCAACGAGCGCGGCGTCGGCGTGCATGAGCTTGGCGTGACGGCGCATCACCTCGCGGCCCTCATTGAATTGCGTCAGCGCAATGTCATTGGCTCCAGCGCGGCAGACGAGCTGTTCGGCATCCTGTGTCAGTCAACGCCGCTGCCCGACGATGCGGATGTCGAGGAACTGGCCCGACAGCGCGGCCTGCTGGCGGTGCGCGATCAGCACACCCTTGATCAGTGGATCGATCAGGCGATCGCTGCGCAACCGCAGGCGGCGAATGACTTCGCGTCAGGAAAGGACGCAGCCTTTGGACGACTGGTCGGGCAGGTCATGAAAATCAGCCAAGGCCAGGCAGATGCCGCCGCTGTGCAAGCGAAGTTGCGGACTCGCCTTCGCCCGTGATCGCACGCAATCAATCGATGCGACGGTGAGGTATCCACACCTCATCCGCCGGAAATGCACATGCACATGCCCCTTGATGCGCCGATAGAGCGAATGTGCTGTACGGTGCAATTGCAGGCTTCCGAGGCCACCTCCGGGGAGGTTTGGCTGGTGTTTGTATCGTGTTCGGGTTCGCGGCGCAGCAATGCACAGGGTTTTGTTTTTGTTTTTGAATGAAGCTTGAAGTTTTGGAAGCTTCGGCCCTGAAACCCGCGAAACTGGAGGTATGGAAACCGCTCGCCCCCTGATCGTCAATCCACACTGGTCGCCCGCCACGACGGCGTCGCCCATGTCGATTGCCACTCTCCCACGAACTGGAGAAACAGCAGGAATGGACGCCTACTGCAATCCCCGAACCGGACGCTTCGCGCCTGCGAGCGTTGAACGACTTCGGAATCTGACCCGGATCAACCAGGGCAGCGCACGGCGATTGCGCTATGCGGCCGCTGCCGCTGGTGATCGCATGCTTGGCCGGCGTCTCGAGTCGTTTGCGATGGCCCGACAGTCGCATGCGGAAGAGCTTCTCGGGCTTGTGCCGCCGGAAGTCCAGTCCGCCCCTGCGTCTGACGAGCAGGCCGCGCCGGCGTTGCCGGTGGCGCATGAGCGTCCCGAGCGCGTCGTGTTGCTGACCGAGCTGGAGCGCAGCGAAGCCGCGGCTTGCCGCGCGTTTGCGGTGGCGCTTGATCGCACACTGCCCGGCGAACACTTGCAGGGTGTGCTCTCGCGTCAACTGGCGGAAACGCAGCGGAACCGCGAAATCATGCGCGACCTTCGCGACATGATGATCGAGGACTGACTTCACGCGGCGGAACCAGCCTGACCGCCATGAATGGGCGGTCCTTGTCTCGTTCTTCGAGATGAGTTGTTTGCTGCGCCCATGAACGTTGAAGCCCGTGCTGATCATGCACGGCTGATGTCGTTTGCGCATCGCGCTCAGCGACCACTTGAAGCCGGGGCCGGCCGGGCGGCGCGGTCAGGCTTCTTCATCGCATCGCGAAGGGCCTGGCGGGTGGCGTCATCCAGCACGCCCTCCAACTGCGAACTCACCGTCGATTGCAGATGCGATTGCTCCCCAGTGTTCTTCATCAGATCGGACCAGAGATTGCCCTTGATGCGCTCATCCACAGTGGTGTTGTCCATCATCGCGTACAGAAACGTCTGGTACTCATTGCGGGCCTTGAGCATCATGTCGATGGCGGCGCGGGACAGCGCATCACGTTTGAGCACGTACTCGGCATAGTACTGCTCCGCCTTGGCCATGGCGTCGGGCGCGATGGTGGACTGGGCGCGGATCCATTCGATCTGGCGATCAGGCTTGAGCCGGGGATACAGCCACTTGAACGATTCGCGGTCGAAGCGCTGTTTGAACGCCGCGGCGGCTCGCGCATCGAGCGCCGACTGCGCCGCATCCGCGATTTTGACCACCGTCTGCGTGTTCAGGTCGTAGAGCCTCTTCCATCGCGCCACAGCCGCGGTTTCCTCGCGCTTGAGCGTGTCAGCGTCCTTCTCGATCGTGGCGATCTTGCGCACCACCGAGCCCTGGCGATTGGCCGAGTCGGTGTCGATGAGCACCTGGTCAAGCTGTTCCTCGTAGGCGTTGAGAATGGCGTTGAGCGCATCGGGCGGCAGGCCGGCGAGCTCGCCGCCTTCGCCGCGCGCGTCTTCCACCAGCAGCAGCACATCAACGCCGTCGCCGGCGTATTCCTGATAGGTCGCTGCGGCGGCTCGCGGGTGAAGAAGGATCTCCCGATGCAGCCACTTTCGCGCTGCGTCGAACTTCAATGTCTGGTCGTCGTTGAGCAGCACCTCGATGCCGGTGACGAGCGACTCGAGCGCGGCATCGGTCTCCGGGCCGGCCTGCAGGTAGATCCGAAGCACTTCGCAGCGCAGCCGCTTGAGCTCATCCGATTCGATGCGCGACTTGCCCGAAAGCGAGTCATCGACCTTGTCGCGTCCGGCTGCAAGAGCCTGGGCGTCGAGGCGCGTGGCGAGATCGGCCAGGGTGGTTTCGTAGTCGCTGTACGAGATGTTCGCGATCTGCCGCTGATCGGGCTGCAGGCCGACCTTCTGACAGAACTGCTGGAACTGCGTCTTGCTGACGCGCGGCTCGATGAAGTCCCGCGCCCGCTCCTGCGCCTGGGAAGTGCTCGCAAACAGCGACATCGCGGCGAACGCCACGACAATCACGACGAACGATGACAGGGAAGACGCGATGGCGTAATTGGGTGCGTGGGCGTGCGTGCGCATGGTGTGCTCGAATTGCGGCGGCCTGTTCCTCGGGTTCTTTTCTACATACTTCTTCGGAAGCGACCGCGGTTCGTCTCGAATGTGAACAACCGCGCTGCACCACACAAGGCTACGCGTGATGTTCGACCGCTGAACAGCACAAAAGTTGCACAGTCAGCCGCAAAGCCATGGGATGGCCATCCCTGGGCTTGTTGTGCGAGGCGCGCGGCGCAACGCACCTTGATCGGATGCGCAACTTCCCCCAATCTAACGCCTTACGTTGCAATCTCTTGCTGCTTGGCCGACTCCCGCCCCCGGCCCCCCCCGTGTGGGGGGGTGGGGCCCAGGGGCCCGCCGGGCCCG
>CAZCGB010000402.1:0-3599 GCA_964498045.1 uncultured Isosphaeraceae bacterium | reverse complement strand
GTCATCACCGCTGGCAGGCTGATCAGCACGACCGCGGGGCTGCGATGGGCGAGGATCGAATCCAACTCATCCACCGTGCCAAGCACCGGCCCGTCGTTCGAAAGGTCGAGATTTGCTTGGCCGGTGGCGTCCGCCGGCATCAGCACCCAGCCGATTGTGATCGGCCGCGGGTCAAGCAGGTTCAATTGCTGCTCAAGCCTTCTGCACGTATCCGGCTGACCGATGAGAATCGCGGTGCGCGGCGAGGCGGCATGGTGGTGGGAGCCGGGGGAAGGGTTGTTCATGGCGGTGCGTAATCGTGGACGCGGGGAGAGAAACAACACCGGAGTTATCGGCCGGATGCGCGACTGGGATGATTCGAGTGAGGACTCGGGCGATGATTCGATGTGAAGCCAATTCGCTATCGGCGTCGCAGTGGAAACGGGCCGATGAATGCCTCGCGTGTTCCGTCGGCATCGTTCGAGCGCGTCGGCGAAGCGCTCGCCTACACTGCGAGCCGCAACGCGAAAATCGGCAATTCTTGCGCTTCCCGAGTCCCTTCCTCCACCTCCTCACCGCGTCACACGTCTTCCGCCATGGACTTCTCGACCATCATTGATTGGCTGTTGCACCTGGATGACCACATGCGGCAGCTGGTGGTTGATCATGGGGCGTGGACGTACTTGATCCTGTTCGCGATCGTGTTCTGCGAGACCGGACTGGTGGTGACGCCGTTTCTGCCCGGCGACTCGCTGCTGTTCGTCGCCGGGGCGCTGGCGGGTGAAGGATCGCTGGACCTGATGATGGTGATGGGCGTGCTGCTGGTCGCCGCGGTCCTGGGCGACACGGTCAACTACCACATCGGCCATTACATCGGGCCCAAGGTGTTCCGCGAGGACCGCGACAGCCGTTGGCTGAAGAAGAAGCACCTCGACCGCACGCACAGGTTCTTCGAGAAGTACGGCGGCAAGACGATCATCATCGCGCGCTTCGTGCCCATCGTCCGAACCTTCGCGCCGTTCGTCGCGGGCGTCGGTGCGATGACCTACGCGCGGTTCCTGCTGTACAACATCCTCGGGGCGATCCTCTGGGTGGTGTCGCTCACGCTCGCAGGCTATTGGTTCGGGAAGAAGGAGTGGGTGAAGAACAATTTTGAAGTGGTGGTCCTCGCGATCATCGTGATCTCGCTGATTCCCGTGGTCATCGAGCTCATCAACGCGCGAAGGCACATGAAACACGACGCGACGACGCGAGCCGCGGAAAAGGCGTCAGACACCTTTTCTTCTGAGGTGAAATCATGAACATTCTTGTCACCGGTGGCGCGGGATACATCGGGTCCCACGCGGCGTTGCGGATGCTCGCCGACGGCCATGCCGTCACCGTCATCGACGACTTCACGCGCGGCAACCGCGGCGCGATCGAAGCCTTGTCCAGGATCGGCGGTGATTTCCAGTTCGTTCAGTGCGATGTCGGCGATCGCGCGAGGCTGGAAACCCTGCTGCGCCAGCGGCGCGTCGAGATGGTCATGCATTTCGCCGCCCTCGCGTACGTCGGCGAGAGCGTGCAGCAGCCGCTGCGCTACTACCGCGCGAATGCCGCGAATGCGTTGGCGTTGATCGAGGCCATGGATGCCGCGGGCGTGAAGCGCATGGTGTTTTCCAGCACATGCGCAACCTACGGCGAACCCGCTGCCGAACAGATCCCCATCGACGAGACGTGTCCGCAGAACCCGATCAATCCCTACGGCAAGTCGAAGCTGCATGTCGAGAATTTCCTCTTCGACTACGCGCACGCCAAGCACATGAAGGGTGAGGACTTCGCGTTCGCCGCGTTGCGCTATTTCAACGTCGCCGGCGCGGATCGACAGGGCCGCATCGGCGAGGATCACAAGCCTGAGACGCACCTGATCCCCATCTGCCTCGAAGTCGCGCTGGGGCAGCGTGAGTCCATCACCGTGTTTGGCACGGATTACCCGACTCCCGACGGCACGTGCGTCCGCGATTACGTGCACGTCGAGGATCTGATCGACGCGCATGTGACGGTGATGCGCGCGTTGAGACCAGGCGACGCCCGCACATACAACGTCGGCATCGGGCGCGGCTACAGCGTGCGCGAAGTCATCGACGCCTGCCGCAAGGTCACGGGCGTGAACTTCAAGGAAGTTGTGGGGGCGCGACGCGAAGGCGATCCGCCTGCGCTCTACAACAACCCCGCGAAGATCCAGGGCGAACTGTACTGGAGCGCGCGGATCACGGACCTGCATGAGATCATCGCCAGCGCCTGGCGATGGAAGCAGGCGCATCCGGACGGGTATCGCTGACTCAAGCTCTCGGCGAATCAGCATGAATCGATCGTGAACTCGGGGCCTGATATCGGACGCGCACGCGCGAGCCGCTCCCTGATTCGAAGCATCGGCCGGGCGGCCTGAACTGCCGTGTCGCAACTGTCGATCCGACTGAATGCCGCTCGCGGCGGAGGGACGACACGCGCATGCAGGTCCGGGAGATCGACACGTTCACCGAGTTTGAGGCGCTCCGCTCCGATTGGGACGCGGCATTCGCGCTCGATCCGCATGCGGCGGTCTTCATGTCCTGGCCGTGGATGCGCGGCTGGATCGACGTCACGCCTCACCCGTGGACCGTGCTTGCCGTGCGTGAGAACGATCGATCGCCGTTCGTCGCGTTCCTGCCGATCAGCCTGCGCGGCTCGCGGAACGCGCTGCGCATTGATCATCTGCGGGAAGTCCACATGGCTGGAGAGCCCACCGCGGATTACTCGGGTTTTCTTGCCCAGCCCGCATCACAGAATGAGTCGCTGAAAGCTCTGGCTCAGCATTTGTTCAGCGACATGGCTTGGGAACGCCTCCGTTTTGAGGAACTCAATGATCCTCGCCTGCCCGAGTTCCTTTCGCATGTTCCCGCCGGTTGCATCGTGGTTGAGCACCAGGGCACGCCTTGCCCTCGCATGCCCCTCCCCACCACTTGGGATGAGCTTGTTCAGGGATTGTCCTACTCCACACGGCAGTCTCTGCGCAAGCGCATGCGCAGGGCGGAGAGCGAGTTCCGCCTGACGCGATTCGATGGCCAGCACGATGAGCGGCAGATCGATGCACTCATTCAACTGGCGCTGCGGCGCACGCGTGAGCAGCCTGATCCGCACATCTGGCGGCTGCACAGCATGCTGCGGCAATGCGCCGCCGCCGGCCTGGCGCACATGGTCATGTTGTGGAAGGACCAGACGCCGGTCGCGGGTGTGGCGAGCCTGATCAACCGCAAGTCCAATTCGATGGGCCTCTACGTGACGGCCTTTGATGAGTCATTCAGCGAGTTCTCGCCGGGGCGCGTCGCGGTCGCGCTGTCGATCCGCGATGCGCTCGACATGGGCATGCGCGAGTACGATTTCCTGCGCGGCGAGGAGCCGTACAAGTTCCAGCTCGGCGCGGTCAGCGGGCACAACCGCACGCTCATCATCGAACGGCCGACGCTGCAGGCGGCGCTGCGTCGGGGCATTAGTGGCGTGCGCGAAACGCTGCGCATCTGAGATCAACATCCACGGCATAGCCCAGGGTTGGCCATCCGTGGGCTTGGTCGTGCGCCGAATCACAATACGAACGCGTCGAT
>CAZCGB010000401.1:0-3606 GCA_964498045.1 uncultured Isosphaeraceae bacterium | reverse complement strand
CGGCGACCCGACCACGTTCCTTGACATCAGCAGCACGGGCGACGGCAACAACGATCGCGGATTCAGCGATGCGAAGTACGACGCGCTGCTTGGCGAGGCCGCACGTGAGGCTGACCCGGACGCGCGCCTGCGGGTGCTGGAAGAAGCCGAGCGGTATCTGATGGAGGAACAGTTGCCGCTCATGCCGATCTGCCAACTGGTGCAGACGTACATGTACCAACCAGGTCCGCAAGGCCTTCGCGGCCTGACCGCGCATCCCCGGTTGATTCAGTACCTGTGGAAGCTGCAGGCGCGGTAAGTGAGCCAGCGCCGTCTCACATTGCAGAGGGCGGTTTTCCGGTTTTCTGCCGAGCTCAACAATGAAAGACGTGCCGAACATTGATCGTAAGTGGTGCCTGCGCAAACACTTGCGATGTGTTTGATTCATCAATTCGATTGGCGTCGCAGCCCGCCGCAGTTGCGAACAGGCCCATTCTCCCTAGAATCCTGACGTTTGTGGGACGCACGGGCGCAACAGAGAGTCACACGCCAGCGAAGACAGAACGAGGCCTGCGGCGGCCGTATCGCCGCTTCGCCGAATGACTGTATTTCGCTGGCGGCAACGATTGATCGCACACACCACAACCCGTCTTTGAAAGAAGAAACACAAAGGAACACGCTCATGCGCAAAGCCATTCTCTCTACGCTCGGTTTCGTGATGGTCATGTCGCTCGTCACCGCCTGCTCGACCACGCCCAAGACCGAAGAAGACCGCACGGAGCTGGTCAATAAGGCCAACACCACCATGGCCCAGTTCCGCAAGAGCGATGCTGACATCGCCAAGCAGATGGCCAGCGCGTACGGCATGGCGATCTTCCCCAAGATCACCAAGGCTGGCGTCGGCGTCGGCGGCGCGGGCGGCCGCGGCGTCGTGTATGAAGGCGGCAAGATGATCGGCTACACCACCATGAGCCAGGCCACCGTCGGCCTGCAGCTCGGCGGCCAGGAGTACAGCCAGATGATCCTGTTCGAAACCCGCGAAGCCCTCAACGCCTTCACCGGCAGCGAATGGGCCATGTCGGCCAACGCCACCGCCGTCGCCGCCGCCTCGGGCGCTGGCGCCGCGGCCAAGTACAAGAACGGCGTGATGGTCTACGTCATGAATCAGGAAGGCCTCATGGGCGAAGCGTCCGTCGGCGGCCAGAAGTTCAACTACGAGCGCAACTGACGCGATACGTCAGTTGCCCGTACAGAGTTGATGTCATCGCACCGCCTCGGCTCCGGCCGGGGCGGTGCTGTTTTTCCGATGCATCTTCATCCCCAAGAGCACGCCGAGGAACGGCCATGTCGCGATCGTCGCGCATCAACGCGATCGATTCGGCGCCGCCCCAGGTCGCATTCCAAATCCGCCCTCGACCTCATCGCGGCCGCGCGAAGCGGCGGAACACCAGCCCCGCTGCCACGATCAGCACGCAGCCGACGAAGATCAGCGCGACGCCCCGGAGCATGAAGCGGTCCCACATCTGCTGCGCCCGGTCATCCAGTTCCGACAGCCAGTTCTGCCCGATCGCGTTCAGTTGGTCCAGCCGGTCCTTCGTCGCCGTGTTCAGTTCGTTCACGCGTCCCTGCAACTGCGGCGAGGCGAGCGTCGCGTCCGTCTGATGCAGCAGCGTGTTCAGTTCCTTCGACGCGGCCGTCAGTTCCGTCAGCGCCTGCGTGTATTCGCGCACATCGAACGGCCGCTCGTCCGCTGCAGGCCGCGACGTCGAACCATCGGCGTTGGGCACAGGTTCGAACCGCGCGACGAGCTTGTCGGCGGTCTTCATCATCTCGTTCATCGAGTCCGCCGCGGCCTTCGTCTCCGAAACGACCTCATGCATGTCCTTCGCCACGACATCCACGCGGTCGGTGAGCTGCTGGGCGTCGCCCAGCCCCGAACGCACCTCGACCACGAGGCTCGAGAGCTTGTCCTGCCGCTGATCGATCATGTCCATCGAGCGCTGCATCTGGGCCTCCAACCGGTCCGGCAGCGCGTGCAGGTCATCGCTCAACTGCTTGATCGCGCCGCTCGTGTTCTGCACGGCGTCAAGCGACTGCTGCACCTCCGGCGCGAGCGCGAGGTCGTACGCCAGCAGCTCCGTCTGCCACGAAATCAGCAGCGGCATGCGGCCGGCGAGAAACAACGCGCGCTCGGCGAACAGCCTCGACTCGCGGATCTGCGCCACCGCCTCATCCGCGCTGGCGACCACCAGGTTCAGCTTGATCAGCGAGGTCCGCTGCCGCAGCGCGCTGTCGCGCAGGAACATGAAGTCGTCGAACCGCACCGTCGAGACGTACGTCTGGTCCACATGCTCGCTGCGCCATGCGGTGATGAGGCTGCGCAGGTCCGCGACCTGATCGGGGTTCAGCACCTTCGCCGCGATCGCCCAGATGTCGGTTTCCATCTCCGCCAGGGCGCTCAGCAGCACCTTCCCCGACTCGCCGAAGGTCTTCACCGCCAGGCCGTCGTTCCACACCATGTGTTCAAGCGTGACGGTGGTGACGATGTCCAGCAGCGCCGCTTCGGGGTCCGGATCCGCAGCGCTCGTGACGATCGACAGCGTGGGGTAGTACTTCGCCGCATGCGCTTCCTTGCGCACCAGCGGGTCGGTCGTCTGCGATTCGATGACGTCGGTGGCGTCGGCGATGCGCGCGATGAAGCGGTCCGCGAAGGCCATCAGGCTCGCCTGCAATTGCTGCTGGGTGAGCGGGCCGGCCCGCGGATCGGTGACGGTCCGGCTGCCGCCGACCATGCGCTGGTGCAGTTTGCCGCCCACTTCGTTGCAACCGGCAGGCAGCAGGCAGAGGCACCCCGCGGCGCACGCGCCGGAAAGCGTCGCGGTCAGTGAGGTCATCCATCGCCGATGCGAAGCGCGGTGTCGGGGCACGGCTGCGGAGTATACGACAGGAGCGCAGCAGCTTCAGGTGACGGGCGTGCCGCATTCGGGGCAGGCCGATGAATCATTCGGACGCTTCCGCAGGTCATACGCGCACTTCGGGCACATGCCGCGCTTGAAGCGCCGCCGTCTTCGCAGCGCGAAGGGCATCGCGAACAGTCCCCACAGGATCACAGCGTAGAACAACGTGTTGATCGCGAAGCCGGGCCAGACGGGCGCGATAGGCACCCATTTGTCGCCGACAAGAATCCCTGTCAATTCTTCCTCAAAGATCCTCGCACCATCAGTGCCGTTTTCAGTGTAGTAGACGTAGTGCGACCACAGAGTCGCCAATGGCCATCCGACGACGAGCGATGTCGATTGCAGATGGTTTCCACTGCCGGAGCCAAGAGTGCGAAGCACGTACGTTCTGTAGCCGATCGCTTCGTAACCGCTTTCGACGTCCCAGAGGCGACCGTTGTTTCGCGCATGTGCGTTGTGTGCTAACTGCACCATCCTCGGTATGTCGCGTCCAGGTCCTACAGGGGACCCGACCCAAGGTCTAGCGATCGGTTCTGCAAATACCGCCAAGCTCCACGCCACCGCGATGTTGGCGATCGCGCCGAGCAGCAGGAAGACGCAGATTCGGACGAGCCAGCGTTTCATCGTGTCGCTCCGCATTCGGGGCATGTGACCGCATCCGGCCCCCCGG
>CAZCGB010000400.1:0-3617 GCA_964498045.1 uncultured Isosphaeraceae bacterium | reverse complement strand
GAAATCATCAAAGACGATCTGCGGCTTAAAGGGTACGGCAGCGGAAGCGGCGGGCGAGGGAGTCGTTGCGGCGGGTGTGTCCATGAAATGCAACCTGTGGTCGTCGGTCGGTGTGAGCGGAATTGGGCAGCATAGCGGCCTGACGCGATTTCGGTGCCGCGAGGACCTCCAACCGCGGTTCATTCCGCAGAGAATTGCCCAAGCAATCGTGTTGCCAAGGCGTTGACATACTCCTGACAATCCTTGGCGGCCACGGCCTGGCCGGTTCCTCGCGCGTGCTCGCCTTCGGCCGAGTAGCGGCTGATCTTCGCCAGATCATCGCGATGCTTCAGGAGCAGTGCGTCGTCGGCCGGCACGATCGTCAGCTGTGCCAGTACGCCAGCCGCGCCGTCGGGCAGTTCCCGCAGATCATTGCCCAGCACATGCATGAGGCGGCCGGCGAGCTTGGCCAGCGGCGCGTCCTGCTCCATTCGATTCGTCTGTTCCGCAAGCCCGATCAGGTCGCCGGCAGCCGCAGCGGCGCATGCCAGGCGCAACCGCGTGACGACGTCGCTCTGGCCGCCGTCAATGTCGTCAACGCTGACCTGCCAGGCCGGCCACCGATTGAGCGTCGCCGGCTGAATCTCCGCCAGCGAAGCGGCGTCGCGCAGGCTCTGCGTCAGTTGGCGCAGCAGCAGCATCGTCTTCGCCGCTTCAGGATTGGATTCCATGCGGCTCCATGCGTCGGCCCATGCGCGGCGCTTGTCGGTGATGAGCGCGATCAACTGGGCATTGAGTCCGCCGGTGAGCTGCACGGCCGCGGCCGAACCATCGCGCATCGCCTTCTCGAACGGCAGCATCTCGAACATCCCCAGTTCCGCTTCGAAGCGATCGAACGCAAGCCGGGAGTCTCCGCGTTTGGTCGGCTCAAGCAGCGCCTGGGCGCGCTTGCGCATCTGCGTGTCGAAGTCCTTCGCGGCGGGCGGGTACATCTGATTGATCGCCGCGCTCCATTCGGGCATGTGCCGCAGGCGTTCCAAATCCTCCACGCGCTCGCGATGATCAGCCAGCAACGACGACAGGCTGGGATCGGCCATTGAGCCACTCAACAGGGCTCCGCGCGCAAGTTCCGCCAACACCTTGGCTTCACATGCGCGATACTCCTTCTGCAAATCGCGTTCGACGATCCGCAGCTCCCGCGCGAGCCCGCTTGGCGGCAGCGTCCGCGCGGTCGCCATGCGCACCAGAATCGTTGACGCCTGGTTGAGCATCCGGGCAGCGGCCAGATCAGACTTCGCCTCATCAGCAGATTTCTGCAACCCTGCGAGTACCTCGCGCAGCGCCTTCTCCTGCACGTTGGCTCTTGCCAGCGCTTCGATCGCGGCGATCACGCGGCAGTCCGCCTGCAATCGCACCTCGGCGTCAATGCCCTGTTGACGATGTGCGGAGTCCTGAAACCAGGCGATGGCCTGCGCCAGCCGAGCGCTCATCGCGGCGCGCTGCTCGTCGGTCAGCCACGCCGTCGCGGCGATCGCTTCGGAGCTGTCCAGCAGCCCTTCCACCACGCGCTGATACTCCTCGATGCGCGGCCCGAGTTCGGCGAATTGCTGGCCGCGTTCGAGGAACTCGATGATGAGCAGGGCATGGCCGCGTGCGGTCTCATCCATGTTGATTTGCGAAACCCGGGCGCGAAGGACGGCAAGATCATTCGTGACCACAGGCGCCGTGCTGGTCGGCTGAGTCGCATGCGAAGCCACCCATGGCGATCGCAAGGACGGGGCATTCGGCGAGGAAACGATGGGAATCAATCGCGCCAGCAGAAGCCGCATCCAATCGCCGCCGGCAAGAGGTTGCGTCTGAGCCGAATCCCCGCCTTGTCCATCTCGGCCACCATCCTGAACGTGGTCGGCGAATCCGCGATTGAAACTTGCCATCGCATCGATCGCCGCAGCTTGGGCCGCAGCGTCGTTGCCGAATGCATCCGGCGCGATTGCGATCGAAACGGCTTGGTCGATCGAATCACGATTGACCGCAAGCTTCAAGCCCTTCACCCAGACAACGCTCCCCGCCGCGCCTTCGCGATCGCCTGCCGCAAGCAGCTCGGCCGAAAGCAATCTCCAGTTGGCGCGCACCTCGAGCGCGATGCGCGCGTTTGAGTCGACCGCGGCGGCTTCGTTGCTCTTCAACTCCCCTGCTTCGCGCTCCAGCAGCGTCACCAGCGACGCAGCAAGCGACGGCTTGGCCAACGCGGGCGGCTCGATCTCGCGCGTCAGTTCAATCGTCTGCCCTGCCACATCAGCCTCAGAGGCCATGTGCGCGACGCACGCCGCCGCAATCACCAGAGCGCGCAAACGCAGGCGTTGGCTGAAGGTGATCATGCGCATCGGCACCGTCGATTATCCACGCAACTTTCCGCCTGTCCATCCCGCCTCGCCATCACGCCCTGCTACGGCATGATCGCGCGGAAGTCCCGCTCGCCTCGCAGGCAAGCTTCGTAGATTCTGAGCAGGTGATCGACCATCGTCGCTGAGGCGAAGCGCTTGCGGCACATCGCGCGGCCGGTGTCCGCCATCGCCTCGCGCTCGATGGGATGCTCCATCATCCACGTGATCGCGCCGCGCAGGCCATGCACATCCCTGGGCTTCACCAGCAGGCCGGTCTCGCCATCGATGCACACTTCGCGCGTGCCGTCCACGTCGTTGGCCACCACCGGCAGACCTGCGAGCAGACCCTGCGTGACCGTTCGCGGCAGTCCTTCGCGATGACTGGGATGCACGAGCACATCCATTGCGCCAAGGTACTTCGACACCTGTTCCGATGGCACAAGCCCCGTCGTGATGATTCGATTCCCCATGCCGATTTCGGCGGCCCGCTGCATCAGCCGCTCGCGCCACCAGCCATCGCCCACCCACAGCAATTTGATGCGCGGATCGTTTCTCGCGAGATCGCGCACCGCCTCCAGCAGATCATGATGGCCCTTGTTCTCGGCCAGCCGCGCGACGGTGCCGATGACGAAATCATCCGGCGCGAAACCCAGTTCATGGCGCACGCTTTCGCGCATCGTTGGTGCGGCGAGATACGCCTCGACCTCCATGCCGCTGTAGACGACCACATATTGCTCAGGACGCCCGATGCGCTTGCCGAGGAACTGGTCGCGCATCGCTTCAGCCACCGCGCCGATGACGTGACATCGCTTTGCCGCGAATCGTTCTGATTGCACGTAGATCGCGTTCCGCCATGCCTTCTCAAACGCATGGAATGGCGGCCCATGGATGGTGTGCATCACGCAGGGCACGCGCTCTTTCCACCCCGCCATGCGGCCGACGATGCCGGCCTTGGATGAATGCGTGTGCACCACGTCGGGCTTCCATTGTCGGACCAGCCGGCGCAGGTCCCCCACACAGCGCCAGTCTTTGAGCGGATTCAGTTCGCGCACAAGATCCGGCGTCTCGATGCCTTCGATCGTCCGCCCATCGGCTGTACGGAATCTCTTCACGCGCTCCAGCAGGGAACCTTCCGGGCCGTAGATCGGGCCGAAGACGAGTGACACATCGTGGCCGCGGGTCGCCTGGCCTTCGCAGGAAAGCACGGTGTTCTCCTGCGATCCGCCGAGGATCAGGCGCGTACTGATGTGCAGG
>CAZCGB010000399.1:0-3621 GCA_964498045.1 uncultured Isosphaeraceae bacterium | reverse complement strand
CCGTTCTCAAGGAGCTGGACATAGTGGTGGATCGACAGTAGATGAAACAAATACAACAGCGCCTGTCTATGAGCGAGGAACAGACGGTCGTCATACAACGGTTCTTCGACGAGTACTGGCAGCACATTCTCGAGATTGACGCGGACGGGTATCGGAGGGCGCTTGATGCCGGGCTTCGAGAGGCTGAGGCCGAATTCAGCTCGGATCCCCAGGCAGTTGCCGCTCGCATGCAGAACATGCCACAGGACGAGGCGTCATTCGACGCCGAGGAACAGCGCCGCGCCGTGAGACTGCATGAGTTGCGCGTCGCCTTCACTCCGTTAATGCGAACGGCGCAGCAAGCCGGAGACGCCGCGCTCGCCGCATGGATCGATCAATTGCGGCAAGTAGGCGTCTTGGGAGACGACCAAGCGGTTTCCGTAACACGGTTCGTGCGGCGGGCGAATTTTGACAATGGCGGGTCCTGGTCGTCCGCGGACTTCCAGAAAGCGCCGGATTTCATCGGTCTTCTCGAAGAGGCCTCGAAGCCGGGTCAGGAATTGGAAAGCATACGTGGCGACGACGGGTTTGAACACGCCTTGGAGGCCATCATCCTCGAATACGAGACGCGCGTTGAACTCTGGGTAGCGCATGAGATCAACGACTCGCGTCAGCCTGTGCGAGCCAGTGACGGGCCGAGAGTGGTCAGTTCCGAAACGGACGCCAAGGCATTCGATGCGTTGCAGAAGGAGGCGTGCAGCAGATGGAAGCTGCGATTCAACGCGTCACAGGACGCCGTGGACTCTGTCGCGCGCCTTTTGTCGGACGCATCCGAAGTCGAGCGATGGCGGAATCGTTTTCTTGGCGCTGCCGCGCCGCAAATGATGAAGGATCGGCTTCCGGACAAGTTGGCGGCATGGCTGGGCCAGCGAGATGACGCGGCCGCCGACCAGGTCGCCGCCGCCGAGGCGCTGGAGATTGATTGGCGCGCCTCGCGGCAGGCGCTTCGGGAAAGGATTTCTCGCGCTGCGATCGCCGCAAAGGCGGTGGTGCAGTATCTCAACATCGCTCCGCGCGATGATGCGGCGATCCGCGCGTACGCGACCGATCTCCTTTCACTGCACAGCGCGGCACAGGACGTTGTGGAAACATTTCGATCGTCGCTTACGCCGATTCAGCGTGCGGATTTCGACGCTCAGTTTCCGCGTGTTCAGTTCCAACCGCACAATGGATTGCTCAGTCCGCCGATGGACCCGTCGTTGATGCGACACGTATCTGATCGCCATTGACCCCGTTGAAATGGGAAAGGAGTCGTTGATGTCATTGCCCCGCCCCGCCGCTCTCGTCCGTTTCGGTGCCCTAGTGGTTGGCCTGGTGTCCGCGATCGCAGCCGCCAAGGTTTTCCAGTGCGCCAGCGCAGAACATGAGTTCTCTGGAAGTTATGAGTGCGTGCCTTTACCGCCGTGCAATTCTGACGCCTGCAGCCAGATCGACCAGACGTGCGCGACCTGTTCGGAGACGTTCGCCGAAGCCATGTGTCAGTCCGTGTCATCCGGAGGCCACAGCTGCACGCATGAACGCTGGTCCAACGGATGCGGCGGCATCGGCTACGGCTGGTGCACGCTCGTGGGTGGCCAAGGCATGTGCCTGTTCATCGAATATCCGTCTCCGAGCCAGCCATGCTGCCGAACATACTGCGACCACTGAACCGATGCCGACTGGCGCATCTGCTCGTCGTCTGCGTGAGTGCATCGGCTGGCGCAACGGGCATTCATGCGCAGGCGATCGACCTGTCCACACGAATTCCGGCGGCCGAGACCGATTTCGACGTGGGTTTTCTTCCTCTTGACGTCGTGCCGGATGGCCCATGGCGGAAAGACGACCTGCAGGAGCCGACGCACTTCCGATGGACGTGGATGAACGGCCTGCTTTCCACGACGCAATTCCGCTGGACTGAACCTGATCTGGGTCGGCCGGCGGAGGAGTTTGAGTGGATCCGGAGCCTTTGGACCGGCGATTCCTGGTATTCCGTCAGCGCGCCGGAACACTCGTACGTCATCGAGAAGAGTCCCAAGTTGAACCCCACGACGGATTTTCTCGCGGCCTTCAACATGGTTGATTGGACGGTGTTCGCAGCCGAAGGCGGACTGCGACAGGTGTTGCGCGAGAGCCGAGTGCTGTCGGAACATGATGAAGCTGGCGTCTCGCGCGTTCGCGTGGCGCGGAATGAGCAGGCGTCGCTGCAATTAGAGGTGGCCTTCGACAGGAACCAGGGGCGGTTGTCGGAGATCATCGGCGAGGTGTTCACATCGGACCCCGACCTCACACGACGGATGCTGGTGGCGCGCGTGTCCTTCCGCATCGTGGAATGGACGGCTGTGGATGGCAAGGACGTGCCGCTGCGCGCCGTTCGGGAGTCCACGACGTTCCGCAACGACATGACCAATGCCACACCCGAGAAGCCGACCAGCCAGCGCATCGGCATCATTCGACGCTCGTTGCGTACATTAGAAGCCGACAAGATCGATCCGGCGACCTTCACGCCCCCGCAGCCGGAGCCCAGCATGGCGGTCGCCGACACCCGACAGCGTATCAGTTATCGAATCGGCAAGGACATCATGCTCGTCGACGGCAGCCTGTTCAGGCTCGCGGAACCAATCGATCACATCGTGCAACCCGGTGAATTGGAAGCCTTGCTCTCACACGCGACCCCCGCTCGGTGAGCGTGCTGGAACATCGTGTTGCTGGAATGGCGCCAGGTGCAACGACATTCACGAAATCAATTCCTGCTGGCGACGTGCGTAAGCGTGTGCGCCGCCATCGGGCTGACGCGTCCTTGGTCACGTGAATCCGAGGATGTCGGCGGCGCCATGCTGCATGATTTCGGCGAGCAGGTGCTCATTCAACCGATTGAACTTGAACACGTGTTTGAATTGACGAACAGATCAGGAGTGACGCTTCATGTGGAGCGAGTGGCGACAACCTGCGGATGCACCCGCGCGACCGTGTCAAAATTGACGATTCCACCAGGACACGATTTCCAAGTGGCCGCGACACTGAAACTGGGAGGTGCAGGTGAGAAGCGCGAGGAAGTGCGGCTGATCTGCGGCGAAATCGAGCCGGTGATCCTGACATTGCGCGCCAGCGCCAGAACAGTCGAATCCTTCTACACGGTGGCTCGGTCGGTCTTTCTTCCGCCAGCGAAGAAGGCGAGAGTCATGGCAGTCGAACTGCAACGTGACAGTTCTATGCCAGCGCCATTGCGATTTGAGACGCCTGGTGGCATTCGCGTCAACGCGTCTGAATGGACCCAAGTTCTTTGTGCTGACATCGCTCGCCAGCAACCCAGTCGATGGCATTCTTGGATCGAAATTGAGAATACAACTGATGCCATGCTCGATGGCGGCACCGTCATCGTGAAGGATGGACTTGGCCGAGTTGATCGGATTCGACTTGACGGTCGCCCTGGCGATTGACTTGGTGATGGCAACCCTGCGCCATCACGATCTTCCCATCGCCCGCTCGATCTCCGCGACCGTCTTGGGGATGGCGCGCGTGAGGACCTCGCATCCTGACTTCGTCACCAGCACGTCGTCCTCGATGCGCACGCCGATCTTCTCCGACGGGATGTACACGCCCGGC
>CAZCGB010000398.1:0-3634 GCA_964498045.1 uncultured Isosphaeraceae bacterium | reverse complement strand
ATCAACCTGGCCCTGATTCTTCACGGTGTAGGTGAACATGTGATTGTCGCCGACAAGGCGCACGCCTGTATCGTCTTTCAGGCTGATGCCGATGTCCGGGACACCCTGGATCATCGTGGTGCACGTGTCGTTGACGGCCGCGGCGCAGACGCCCTGCGCCGTGGCGTTCGCCTGAAGATTGCCCGCGGCGTTGGTCCGAACGGTCATATTGACGGTGCGGCTGTCGTCAGTCGCAAGCGTACCGAAGTTCCACGACACCCTGCCGTTGGCCGAGATGCCGTTGCCGTCAGCTCGGACGAACGTCGATCCTGTCGGGACGTTCGCGACGAGCGTGCTGTTAGCCGCTGCGGCATCGCCCGTGCTCTTGACGGTGTACTTGAACGTCAACTCGCGCCCGATCATGTTGCCCGGCGGACATTCGACATCCACCGTGAGCGCCGGCTGGCGCACGACCGTTGACACTGCAACAGAGTCGGCGGACATGCCATCGCCGGTCACCGTGGCCTTGTTGTCATATTTGCCGGCTTTTTCAGCCGAAACCGTGGCGGAGAACTTTCGTGTCGATCCGGCGGCAAGCGCACCGACGTTCAAGTCAACGGATTTCTTGCCGTCGGCAAGCGCGAGGCCGGCGGGAAGTGCATCGGTGATGCGCACATTGTTGATCGTTCCCGATCCGGTGTTGGTGACTTCGAAGGCATAGGTGATGGGATCACACTTGAGGACCTCGGCTGGCCCAGACGTCACGATCTTGAGCTTGGGTGAGACAACGGGAATCGCGGCGCAGAGCATGGACGAGTATGAGCATGATGCACACGAGTTGATTGAGCCTTCGCCATTCGCCGCGCCGCTGACGCGAATCGATTTGCTTTCGCCGGGCCTGAGATCGCCGACGGCCCATGTGATGACGCCCGCGGCATTCATCTTGCCTTCGGGAGCGGATTTGCTCATCTTGAAGTTGTTGTTCACCTGATCCGTGACGACGACGTCTTCGACGGGTTTTGAAGTGAGGTTGGTGACGACAATGTCATAATCGAATGCCTGCCCAACGCGCACTTCGCGCGGCACGCCCTTCTCCACGCCGACGACGCTGGTCTTCGCTTCGCCGGTGGGAAAGGCCATGCTGGTCCAATTCACGCTATTGGAATTGCGCATGGTGGGCCAGCCGGCGTTGCGCGTTGCTGAGGAGGTGGAGGACGACACCGGTCGAGTGGTGGTGCGAGCGCCCTTGGTGGTGTTCGGCGTGCAGCCGGCAATGACGATCGTGCCGCAAAATCCCAGTGCGGCGAGGGTGATTGTGGCGAAAGTGAAGCGCATGATCGGTCTCCTTTTTCTCCGTGATGTGCGAACAAGCAGGTGAGATCGGCATCTCGCGCAGCGCGGGATTGCGCAGGCTGCCCGAGCGGTGGGACGCGCACAATGGCCGATGGAGAGCGGCGCGTCAACTGGTCGACGTCTGACGCTTCCGCAAGGGCGTTTCTTCGCCAAAGATCACATCATGCGGTTTCTCGCCAACGTCGTCAGGACCCATGCGGCTTGACCAGTCTGACAACCGTGTCGGTTATGGACCACGAACGAGCATGCCCGCTGTTCACTTCACAAACTCTTTCAATTCATTGATGGCGTGCGCCTTACATGTCGTGTATGTTGGCGATGCACGCCATGGAAGCGTACCGGAGGTTCTTGACGCGAACGGGTTGAATTGGACGCGCGCCGCATGCGGCGCGACTGTGTCGCCACTCTCGCGCAAGAGCGAAGAAATCGCATGCTTGAATCCCGTCGCGCCGCGGTGCGAATCGCGTCGAACTACGGCCGGCTCTTCGCCTCGGTCACGCTCGGGCTGTACCTCGTCAGCATTCAGATGCTGGCGCTCGGGGAGTATGGCTTCGGGCTGGTGGCGCTGCTTGGTTCGACCACGGGGTTCGCCGCCATCGTCGAACAGGTCACTGGCTGGAGCATGATCCGCGAATTGGGCGCGGCTCATCACAGCGGCGATCGCCGCCACTTCCGCGTGATGTTCAACTCGGCCATGGTCGTCTGCATCGCCGCCACGATCGTCACGCTCACGGTGTTCGCCGTCATCGTGCTGTCGCTGGAATGGATGAACATCGCGCCTGAAATGCTGCCCGCGGCCCGTTGGTTCGTGATCGCCAAGGCCTGCGAGACCGCCGTGTTGGTCCTGCTCACTCCGCAGTTCAACCTGTACCTGGTGCTGGAACGCATGCTGGCGTACAACTTCTGGCTGACGTGCCGCCGCGCGTCGCTGGTGGTGGCGGCGTTGTCGCTGTTCTGGCTCAGCCGCAAGGGTGATGCCGCCGGCGCGCTCATCATCTACGGCTGGCTTTCGTCGGCCCTGTTCGCCCTGACCATCATCGTTCCCGCCGCGCTCATCACCGTGCGCGACCGCGCGCTCGTGCCTGATTTGCAGCTGGCCAGCCGCGAGGGCATCCGCGCCATCGTGCGCATCACCGGCTGGAACCTGCTGATGCAAGGCGCCACGACGCTGGCCCTGCCCGCCGGCGCGATCATCATGAACATCGCTTTCGGCGTGGGCTTCGGCAACCTCATCTTCGGAGTCGCCGTAAGACTCGCCGCCTACACGCGCATGCTTGCCAGCGGCATGACGGCCGGCCTCGACGCCGTCGCCGCCCGCATCAGCGTCACCGCTCTCGATGACAAATCCATGCGGCATCTCGTGCGGCACTCCACGCTGCTGCACGGCCTGGTCGTGTTCCCATTCGTCATCGGCGTGAGCATGCTCGCCAAGCCGATCCTTCTGGTCTGGATCGGACGCAGCATGCATGACCCCGAGTCCTCGCTGCCGGCCATGGTCACGCTGCTGCGCATCCTGCTGGTCGGCTTCACCGGCGTGGCGATGTTCGATTGCTGGACGCGCATCCTCTATGGGGCCGGCCATGTGCGCGAATACGCCCCGCTGGTGATCGTCACCAACGTCATCGTGCTGGGCCTCTCTCTGGCCCTTCTGGCGTTGCTGCCCGAGCACCTCCGGTTCGCGGCGGTGGCGATCGCATACTCCGGCGTGTACGTCGCGTCGTATTCAACCATCCTGCCGCTTCGAGTGGCCCATGCCGTAGGCGAGCGTGCGAGAGAGGTGTATCGACCACTGCTGCGGCCGCTGATCGCCGCGCTTGTCTGCACGCCGATCCTTCAATACTTTCTCCAGACCACCCCCGAATGGCATCTCAGACAACTCTTCCAGGCCATACTCGCGTATGGCTCGGCGTATGTGCTGCTGTCGTGGTTCCTCATCATTCCGCCCAACGACCGCGAGCGCATCACCAGAGTCACGCTGGGATTGCTTCGCACCGCGAAGGCGTGATCCGGAAATGAGTTCTGCGATTCACTTCGCCTTCGCGAAGCGCTCGGACACCGCGCTCCAGTTCACCACATCCCACCACGCGGCGAGGTAGTCCGGCCGGCGATTCTGGTACTTCAGGTAGTAGGCATGCTCCCAGACATCGACGCCGAGCAGTGGGGCGGCCTGAAGCTCAGCTTCCTTCATCAGCGGATTGTCCTGATTCGGAGTCGAAGTGATGGCAAGCGACCCGTCGTGTTTTCTGCACAGCCACGCCCAGCGCCTGATTGCGCAGTTTCGGGTGAAGGCGCATGGGCCCAC
>CAZCGB010000397.1:0-3655 GCA_964498045.1 uncultured Isosphaeraceae bacterium | reverse complement strand
CCTGCCGGCACCTATTACGCCGTCGTCGAGACCTTCGCTGTGAGCAGCCACAGCGTGTACGGCAGCACATACAACATCTCCTACACCAAGTGCGCTGCCGACATCAACGGCAACAGCAGCGTCGATGTGGCGGACTTGCTCGCGGTCATTTCGAGCTGGGGCGCTTGTCCAGCCCCGTGCCCGCCAAACTGTGCTGCGGACATCACACCCAACTGCGCGGTGGATGTCGCGGACTTGCTGTCGGTCATCTCAAACTGGGGTCCGTGCCCCTGATTCGACGCATTCCGAATGCCGCGATCAGGAAGCCGCGGCTTCGCATGCGCGAATGAACGTCAGATGCACGCTCATGTCCAACGTCGGGACATGAGCCCACACACCATGCTTGCCCGTAAGCCGCCGCACGAGAGCATTTCTCGTGCGGCGTTCTTTTTGAATGGCGTTGAGCCGCGGCGATCACCACGCTGAACAGATTCAAAATCGGAAAATGGCGGAATGGAGGTTTCCATGCAAGTCCGGCTGCGGTACATTGCCATTCGACAAGATGGGCAAGGCAGGCAGAAGTCCGACGCCTTGACGGGCATTGGGCGGCACCGGCTCGTCCTCCACGCAGTAGCGGACGACAGACCACGGCGATTTCGGCGGTTCAAGATGCCGCGCGGCACGCGCTATTCACACCTCGATGATCCATTGGCCGTTCGTGAACTTCCAGACCGTGTCGGGGAACCGGGGTGATCACTTCCCAGAAAAAGGAGAAACAGGCGATGAGCAAGATGACAGTTCCGATTGGGCAAAGAGCACTGGTCGGCGGGGCGATCGTGGCGCTGGCCGCGAGCGCGACTTTCCAAACCGTGGCCTTGGCGCAGGATGGAAAGCCGAATGCAGGGGCCGGCGAAACAGGGACCACTGCACCACCAGCCGCGCCTGCACGTCCCGGTGCGGAGCCTGTCGTGATCGACGGCATCACTTTTGGATCGTGGGCCGAGTATTTCACATCCGAGTACTTCCGGCTGCATGGCAAGCGCTGCGGCACGATCGAACGATTCGAAGACGATGGCGGCATCGCTGGCGGAGCGGCGAGCGATTGCAGCTCGGCGCTGACCAATCCGGGAGCGAGTTACACGCCCAGCTGCACGCTCCGATACCGCATTCCGGTGGTCGTGCACATCTATCGCACTTCGGCCGGCACCGGCAACCCGCGCTCCGCCGCTGACGCAGCCAACCAGATCACCGTGCTCAATGAGGACTTCAAGGCGCTCGCAGGCACGCCCGGCGCGCCAGGCACCAACTGCGAAGTTGAGTTTTACCTGACCAACGATTTCGGATCCGGCGGCGTGTTCTTTCACAACAACGACATCGGGTACAACGACACCAACACGTCGTACATGACCACCGACGCCAAGGACCCCAACAACTACCTCAACATCTACGTGCAGAATCTCGGTGGCGGACTGCTCGGCTACGCCAGCATCCCGCAATCCGGCGGCGTCGGAGCAGCGACCGACGGCGTGCACATCTTGTACGCGGCCTTTGGTGACAACGTGCCGGGCGGCGCACCGTATGACCTCGGGCGCACTGCGACACATGAAGTCGGCCACTACCTCGGTCTCTACCACACGTTCCAGAGCGGATGCGGCACCACGACAGCGCCAGGATGCTATTCGACCGGCGATCGCATCTGCGACACCAACGCCGAATCGGCGGCGTACCTCGGATGCAACACCAGCATTCCCAATACGTGTGGCGATGGCCCGGACCCAACCACCAACTACATGGACTACACACAGGACCTCTGCATGAATCGCTTCACGCCTGAGCAGGCCAAGCGCATTCGCTGCACACTGGAATGGTGGCGTCCGTCACTGGCGGATCTGGTCAACACCTGTGGTGGAACGGTTCCCACCTTCACCGGAAATTTCCTGAGCACGCCAAACCTGCTGTACTCCGATGTCGCCGCTGTGGGCACCACATTCTTCAACGCCGGGTCGCCTCAGCCGGGAATCAGCGACGGTTCAGGCGAAGGCGCATTCATCTATGCGGGCTCGATCTTCACCCAAGTCGGCAATGAAGTCGGCTACAAGATTCTGCACGCCGGCGGCAATCTCCGCGTCACGCTCAGCGGCCTGGCCACCGACTGCGATCTGCTTCTTCTGGGAGCAGCCGGCACACCCGCTTCCACGCTGCAGCGATCGGAGACTGGCGGCGTTGCGAACGAAACCGTGTTCATCAGCAATGCCGCGGCCGGCACCTACTACGCGGTGGTCGACACCTTCGGCTCGGCCAACACCGGCAGCGCGTATTCCATCAAATACGAAGCCCCACCTGTCGGACTCAACATCGACGTGAACGCCTCAACGGGCGTGGCTGCAGGCGCTCCTTCCAACACCTTCGGCGCTGCCGCTGGACAAGTCGGATCCTGGACCGCCATGACCGATGCCGCCGCATCCGCCAACATGGTGACGCTCGGCAATATCAACACGGCGATGACGGTCTCCCGAACGGGCGGAGCCGCCATCTTCACCAACGACAATGTCAACACCACCGGCAATCATCAGTTGCTGCTCGATGATGTTTGGGATGTCGGCGCCCCGGGCAATCCGGCAGTCTACACGTTCGCGCACCTCCCCAAGGGCACATATGACGTGTACACCTACGCGATCGCTCCAGACAGCGCGGCGTTGCTGACCAGCGTCAACGTCACCGGATCGACCAGCACCAATCCGCAGATAGTCGGCGGAGCGATGCCGGTCAATGCCTTCACGCCTGGCGTCACGCACTCGGTCCATCGCGTCACCGTGGTCCCGGGCGCGAACCTCGTCGTCACCTGCACCACGTCAGCATCATTCGGAAGCGTCAACGGCTTCCAGCTCAAGCCGCTGCCCGCTTGTGCAGCCGATGTCAATGGCAACAACTCGGTGGACGTGGCCGACTTGCTGGCCGTCATCTCATCCTGGGGCGCGTGTCCTGGCGCATGCCCGCCGAATTGCGCGGCCGACGTCGTGCCCAACTGCCAGGTGGATGTAGCCGACCTGCTGGCGGTCATCTCGGCTTGGGGTCCGTGCCCGTAATCAAGCAAAGAACTGATGATGTGCGAAATGCCATGGTGCCGCCGGAGCTCACGCTCCGGCGGCTTTGTTTTTTTGACTGCACGTACGCCGATGGCGTCACCCGGCGGCAGCATGTCTTGTTCAAGGCGAAGGCGACCGAATTCGCCTGGCGGACATGTACGGCCGCATCGCAAGCACGTACGCCAGCGACATCAGCATCAGCATGGCGATGATGACCCCGCCGTTCGGGCCCAGTCGAGTGTGAGCGAACTCGTCCTTGAATTGCAGTCCCAGCAATCCGATGATCGGGCCAATGGTGTAGCCCAAGCCGATGAGAGCCTCAAACCCGCCACTGGCGTCGACGTCGGCGTGTCCCACGGTCATGGTGTAGTAGATTGTCGCGAAATACACGACGGCCATGCCTGAACCCAGCAACAGCAATCCGACGACAAGAACTGCCAGATGGTTGGACGCGACGACCAGCGAGAATCCCGCTGCCATGGATATCGCCGCCACCACCAGCGTGCCCCAGCGTCCATGCCAGAAGTTCGCGCGCCACATGATCGCGACGATGAGCACGCGCGCCGCCGTCCAGATCACCGCCACAGGAG
>CAZCGB010000396.1:0-3660 GCA_964498045.1 uncultured Isosphaeraceae bacterium | reverse complement strand
CTCGGGCCGAATCAATGGCGTCACGGGCACAAACAATCGTCGCCCCGCCGCGGCTAACGAGTTTGACCGCATTCTGCAGAAGATCGCTGATCTGGGAATGACGAGCCTGACTGCGGGAGAACGAACGGTCCTGGAACGGGAAACCGAACGCAAACGACGCGAGGGATGATGCGCGAAGCCGTCTGGGTCGCACTTCCGCGCCGCTTCACTACAATCCGCCCCCTTGGCATTCGGCCATGCAGGTGGAAATGAAGTCAATTCAAATTCCGAACAAGTGACAACTGACGTCCGTCAGTACGTTTCCACCGACCGGCACACGACACGTTCGTCTCTCTCGCGCCATGGGTCTTTCCGATCGAGATTACGCCCGACAGCAGCCGCCATCCATCGGCATCCCCGCCCGTGGCCGTGGTGTCTTGCCCGGGATGTCGGTCAACACGATCCTGATCGTTCTGTGCGTAGCCGTGTTCGTCATCGACGGCTTCCTGCCGATCGTCGACGTGCCCACCGGACGCGTTCAGTGGCTGAACGATCAGGCCCAAATGCTCGACCGTGATCGATGGGCGCTGGGCAGCGGCTATCTGCAGCACCCCACGCCGGGCATGGCGTTCCGGTCCATCCACGAAAAGGCGAGCAATCAACTCATTGGCTGGGCTGAGGTGATGAGGATGCACTTCCTGACCGCCCACCTGCATTTCTCAACGAGATTGGGTGGCCTTGAGTTCTGGCGATTCATCGGCTTTCAGTTTCTGCACGCCAGTGTCGCGCACCTGGTATTCAACATGATTGGCTTGTTTTTCTTCGGGCCGATCGTCGAGGAATACCTCGGCCGCAAGCGCTATCTCGCGTTCTATCTGCTCTGCGGATGCTGCGGCGCGTTGATGTATCTGATACTCAACGGCATCGGATACGTCGTGCAGGCGCAATTTGGCGCTGCTGCAATTCCCGGCCTGCTTTTTTCAGATCCCAGCACTCCGCTGGTCGGAGCGTCGGCGGGCATCTTTGGCGTGATCATGGCTGGAGCGTACCTCGCGCCCAACGCGACCGTCGCAGTGTATTTCATCATCCCCATGCGCCTGCGAACGCTGGCGTATGGCCTGGTCGCGCTGGCCTTGTTCACGCTCGTCACCGGCGGCCATAACGCAGGCGGCGAAGCGGGGCATCTTGGCGGGGCGATCGCCGGGGCGTACTTCATCCGGCATTCGCATCACCTGCACAATTTCTTCGACATCCTCGGCCGCGTCGATCCGACCTCGCATCATTACACCGAAGGGAAAACCGGCGGTTCCCAGCGGTGGCGAGGTCGCACGCGGAACCCGGCGGAAATCGACCGCATCCTTGACAAGATCAGCCGCGATGGATTGCACAGCCTGACGGACGCGGAGAAACGCGCCTTGGCGGAAGCGTCTGAACGCTGAGATGATGCTGCGAATTGCCTGCGCTGGCGGCGAATTCCATGCTACAAGTCGCGGGACAGTGCGACATTCATTGCATTGAATTCGCCCCTGAGCGACTGGTAGAGCGACCGATAGCGATCCGAATGCGCGGGATATTTCGCCGCATTCACTCCGGGCATCGTACGACTCGTTTCGTGCACCAGCACGTCGCAGGCCTCATCGACTGAGCGAAACGCATCCGCGCCGACGCCGGCCAGGATCGCCGCGCCCATCGCCGCGCCTTGTGTCGCATTGACGGTCGCGACCTCGGCATCGAACACATCCGCCAGCATCTGCCGCCAGAACGCGCTGCGCGAGCCGCCCCCTGAGACGCGCACGGTCTTCACGTCGATGCCAAGCTGTCGCACCAGGTTCAGGCAATCGAGCAGGCCGAAGGTCACGCCCTCGAAGACTGATCGCGCAACATGCGGTTTCCCGTGGCGGAGCGTGAGGCCGACAAACGCCCCTCGCGCGAATGGATCTGCGTGTGGCGTGCGCTCACCGGTGAGATACGGCAGGAAATACAACCCCTCACAGCCGGGCGGCGCGAGCGAGGCCCGCTCGGCGATGACGTCGTACGCATCGATTCCGCGCTTCGTCGCCTCCGCCCGCTCTTCGGCTCCCAGCACATCGCGGTACCAGCGCAAGGAGCCGCCGGCCGAAAGCATCACGCCCATCATGTGCCAACGACCGGGCACGGCGTGGCAATACGCGTGCAGCTTCCCCACAGGATCAATGCGCGGTGAATCGAATGAGACGAATACCACGCCCGATGTGCCGATGGCGACCGAGACTTCGCCGTCGCAGATAGCACCCAGGCCGACGGCCTCGGCCGCCTGATCGCCCGCGCCGGCGACAATCGGCGTGCCTGCGAGCAGGCCGGTCGCCTTCGCGCCGTCATCGCTGACTTTCGCGCAGATGGTTGGCGATTCGAACACGTCGGGCAGAAGTCCGTGCGGAATCTTCATCGCGTCGATCATCTCATCCGACCACGCGCGTCTCGTGACATCCAGCAGCCCCGTGCCCGACGCATCGGCGACGTCAATCGCGAACGCGCCGCTCAGGCGATGTCGCACGTAATCCTTGGGAAGCAGCAGGTGCGCCGCTTGCGCCATCGCCTGCGGTTCATGCGACTTCACCCACAGAATCTTCGGCGACGTGAAACTCGGCAGCGCGGGCTTGCCCGTGATGGTGATGACACGTTCACGACCGACTCGTTGATGTATCTCCTCGCATTCGGCAAACGTGCGCTGATCATTCCACAACATCGCCGGGCGCAGAGGTTCGCCGTTTTTGTCAAGGAGCACCAGCCCGTGCATCTGCCCGGTGAGGCCGATGCAGGCGACGTCATGGCCAGTCGCCTTCGCCTGCACCATCGCCTCGCGAATGGCAATGCACGCTCCGCGCCACCAGTCATGCGGGTTCTGTTCCGACCACAGTGGCTTTGGCGTCGAGAGTGCGTACTCGCTCGTGGCGATGCCGCGCACAGCCCCGGCGCGGTCCAACAGCAGGGCCTTGCAGCCGCTGGTGCCGATGTCGATGCCGAGGAAGAGTTGTTCGTTGGCCATCTTCGGGGACTCACCGCTGAGAGGCAGACGACGCGGAGGAGAGCAGACGGACGGTGCAGACAACCCAGCCAGGTTCCAAATCGAAGAGCTCGATTGGATCCTACCAAAGACGTCTCCGCGCACTCTGCGCCTCTGCGGTGAATCATTTCAGCGAGCGAATCGATTTCAGGACGCCGGGACGGGCCCGCGACCGGATCAGGTACGCCTCAAGCCAGCCGCGATGCTGATCGGGATGCGTCGTCGCTTCGAGAATCGACGCGTGGTCGACGCTGTTGATGCGATCGTTGGCCGCCCGAATCGCATCCATCGAATTGCGGATCGCCGTCTCTACCGGCATGCGTTCGGGGTTGACGTCGATGCCGAAGTGGCCGCGGTAGCCGTGCATTTTCATGGTGTACAGCAGCGCTTCGCATTGCTCGGGCGAGATCACGCCGACATTCAAGTCCTGGTCGTAGTTGCCCAGCGGCTGGCTGTTCCAGTGCGAATGCGCGAGACGCCCTTCGCTCAACGGCCAACTGAACGCATACGGCAAATCCTCAAAGCCCATCAGCACGTGGCCGACTTCGGGATTCATCGCGCACATCGCGTGGCCTTCCTTCAACAGTTTGCGATTCTCCGTGGCCGAGAGTTTCGCCTCGACCATGTGTCCGAGCAGG
>CAZCGB010000395.1:0-3668 GCA_964498045.1 uncultured Isosphaeraceae bacterium | reverse complement strand
CAGCGACGGCACGATCAACAACAGCGGCACGCTCAACGCCACGCCCGGGCCCATCACCACGCCCGCGACGATCAACAACGGAAATCCCAGCGAACCCCAGACCATCCTCAAGTACCTCGACGAGTACATCGCGCCGACGAAGGACGCCGGCGGCGATCCGGGCGGCTTCATCTGCGCCGCGATGAACAATTACGCCGGCGGCATCATCCGGCCCGGCGGGCCGAACGCGCCCGGCCCGTTCCATCTCCGCGGCAAACTCCAGCAGTTCGACGGCGGCAAGTTGGAGATCGAACTCGGCGGCACATCGCCGATCTCCGGACACGACCAGCTCATCGTCGAGGGCAACGTCATGCTCGACGGCATCCTCAACGTGCGCGCCCTGCCGGGCTTTCACCCCTCGGTCGGCCAGCAGTTCACCATCATCACCGCGAGCAACGGCACGATCACCGGCACGTTCGATCAGATCACCGGTCCCGGCCAGTATGCCCTGACCTACACGCCCGGCAGCGTGAAGCTGACGGTGGTGGTGGCTCCGCCGGTCCCCGGCGACGTCAACGGCGATGGACATGTCAACGTCACCGACCTGCTGGCGGTCATCACGGCCTGGGGCCCATGTCCAATTCCGCCGGCGGCCTGCGCCGCCGATGTGAATGACGACGGGCAGGTGAACGTCGCTGACCTGCTGATGGTGATCGCGCACTGGGCCTGATCGGGCCTCGATCCCATGAGGAATGGGCGGTTGCCTGCACGAAACGGTGGCCGAGGTCGCACAACCTCGCATTTCCTTGCCCCGTTCGATGCGCAATGCTGCGTTCATGCGTGTCGCAGAATCGGCAAACATTCGGAGGTTGTGATGAACGCAGTCGAATTCCATGCATGGTGTGATGTCCATCATCGCCGCGCCAATCGCATCGCCGCAGTCGCGGCGATGGCGATGCTCGCGCTCGCCGGCGCGGCGCATGGGCGCGCCGGCGGGCCGATCGTCGGATGGGGCACGCAGGTCATCATGTCCGACGATCAGCGTTCGAATCTGACGGCCATCGCTGCGGGCGGCTTTCACACGTTGGGGTTGCGCGGCGACGGATCGATCGTCGCGTGGGGGACCAACTACGGCCAGTGCACGGTTCCGCCGCCCAACGCGGGATTCACCGCAGTGGCAGCAGGTCTGGATTTCAGCCTCGGGCTGAAGAATGACGGATCGATCAGCACATGGGGATGGAACAACTTCGGCCAATTGGACGTGCCCATGCCCAATGCGAACTTCGTGGCGATCTCGGCGGAATGGCGCCACGCGCTGGCGCTCAGGGGCGACGGTTCAATCGCCGCATGGGGATGGAATCTGTACGGCCAATGCGACGTGCCGCCGCCCAACGCCAACTTCATCGCGGTGGCTGCTGGCCAGGAGTTCAGTCTTGGCCTCAAGAGCGACGGCTCAGTCGTCGCATGGGGCCGCAACAACCTCGGGCAACTTGACGTGCCCCCGCCCAACAGCGGCTTCACCTCGATCGCCGCGTTTCATGGGCATGCATTGGGGCTCAAGCGCGACGGCTCGATCACCGCATGGGGATCGAATCAATACGGCCAGTGCGATGTGCCGCCACCCAACACGGGTTTCACCGCCATCGGCGGCGGATACTGGCACAGCATGGGCCTCCGATCCGATGGTTCGATCGCGGCATGGGGCGACAACTACTATGGCGAATGTGCGCTGCCGGCCGCAAATGCAGGGTTCCAGTCAGTGCGCGGCGCCTGGGGCTACGGCATCGGATTGAAGACCAATGGAACCGTTGTGTCGTGGGGTTCGACATCGCCGGCCCCGAATGCGGGATTCATTGCGATCGCAGCAGGACAGTCGCATTCACTTGCGATGCGCGCCGACGGATCAATCGTCGGCTGGGGCATTCTGCCGATTCAATCCAGCGGAAGCGGATACGACTGGGGGCAATGGGCTCCGCCGCCGGCCCGCAACTCGGGCTTCACGCGATCGCGGCAGGGAAGCTTCACAGCGTGGGGCTGCGCAGCAGCACTGCTGTTACGCCGTGGGCGTTCGCCAGTGCCGGCTCGGCGCCTGTGCCCGCGCCCAACAGCGGATTCGTGTCGATATCGACGCGGGCTGAGCACACTCTGGCGCTGCGCGCAGATGGTTCGGTCGCCGCGTGGGGGCAGAACATCTTCGGTCAATGCAATGTGCCGGCGCCGAACGCGAACTTCGCGAGTGTCGGTGCGGGATCGACCCGGAGCTTCGCCGTCAAGTCCGATGGCACGGCGCTGGCGTGGGGTCAAGGATTTCCCGCCGGTGGCGGTTATCCGTTTGCTGCGCCGGTGCCGAACTCGAACTTTACCGCCATCGTCGGAAGCGGCTCGAACTTCGACACGGCGATGGGACTCAAGTCCGATGGATCAATCGTGTGCGCGGTCGATCCACCGGGAGCCAACGGCGACTTCATCGCCATCGCCGGCGGCACGACGCATTACCTCGGACTCAAGTCCAGCGGCGAGATCGTGGCGTGGGGCAGCAACGCCGCGGGGCAGTTGAATGTGCCTTCACCCAATGCGCATTTCGCCGCCATCGCTGCGGGAAACGGTGGCCTGATCACCGGCGACAACGGCTACAGTATGGCGCTGCGCATCGTGCCCGGCGACGTCGATGGCGACGGTCGTGTCAACGTCGCGGACCTGCTGGCGGTCATCGCCGGCTGGGGCCCGTGTGCCCCGACTCCCACCGCGTGCCCGGCTGATTTCAATCACGACGGCCTTGTGAATGTAGGCGACCTGCTGACGGTCATCTCGAATTGGGGCTGAGCCGCGGGCACCGGCGCGCTGGAAAGCAAGAACGAAGGGACTGTCAGAGGCATTTGCATTTTCTTGATTGCGGACTGCGGAGGGGTTTCCGCATCATCTCTGGACGCTCCTCTCCGCGCACTCCCCAGGAAAGCGAAGAGACGTTTTCACCCGGAGGAATTTCCCATGTTCGCGCGCTCGCATTTCCGTCGTCTTTCGTCCGCTCGATCAACCATCAGCCGCGTGCTGGCCGGCGTCGTACTCGCCGCGCTTGCCGGCGGGACCGCTTCGGCCCAGACGTACCTGGTCAACACTGGCCCGGGCAGCAGCAGCAGCATCGGCGCTCCCAGCCTGTTCAATTTTGGATCGATCTACCAGTACCTTGGCGTACGTTTCACGCTCGCGACCGGCGCGACGGTGGGCACGATCGAAGGCTGGATGGCCCGGCCGGCGGGAACCATCAACGTCAAGATCTATGACAACAACGGCTCCAACAAACCCGGCAATCAGCTGTACACCGGGGCGTTTGCGGGCTCGGGGACGGCGACGCCGGGCTGGGCCGTGTTCAGCGGCGTCAACTTCGCGCTGGCGGCCGGGACGTACTGGGTGACGTTCGAGCCGACCGGCGGTTCCGGCAACATGCCCAACGGTGCAGCGAGCCCGCAGCCCTCGCACGCATTCATGGCCAATGACAGCGGCGGCTGGCAGCTGCAAGGCGCCTCGGCGGGTCTGCGCATCTCGACCCCCGCGCCGCCGCCGCCCATCAACGTTCCAGCCGACCAGCCCACGATCCAGGACGCCATTGACGCTGCTTCTCTGCCCAACCAGGAAATCATCGTCGCGCCGGGAACCTACGTCGAGAACATCAGCTTCGGCGGAAAGACCAT
>CAZCGB010000394.1:0-3673 GCA_964498045.1 uncultured Isosphaeraceae bacterium | reverse complement strand
GCCAGTTTCAATCCATTCTTGACCCGGCGCGGGCCTTCAAATCGCCGCTCGGCAAACCGACGCTCACCGGTCGGTGCTTGCCGCACGATCTGGGGCGGCAGGCGCGGCGGAATGGATGACGGCGGCTGCGAGGCGCTCATGCGTCCACCTCCATCGCGCTCGTGCGAAGCGTCAGCAGATCGCGCAACTGGCCGGTGGAGAGTTCGGTCAGCCACGATTCGCCGGAGCCGATGATGTTCTTGGCCAGTTCCGTCTTCTGCTCGATCATCTGATCAATGCGCTCTTCCAGAGTGCCCACGCAGACAAATTTGTGCACGTGCACAGTGCGCGTCTGGCCGATGCGGAAGGCCCGATCGGTCGCCTGATTCTCGACAGCCGGATTCCACCAGCGATCGAAATGGAACACGTGGCTGGCGGCGGTCAGGTTCAGGCCCACGCCGCCGGCCTTGAGCGAGAGGATGAACACGGGCGTCCCGCCGTGCGGATTCTGAAAACGATCGATCAGAGCCTGTCGCTTGGAAGCCGGCGTTCCGCCGTGCAGGAACAGCGGCTCGATGTCGAGCTCTCGCTGCAGCATGGACGCCAAGAGGTGGCCCATCTGTCGGAATTGCGTGAAGATCAGGCTCTTCTCGCCGGTCGCAAGCACCTCTTCGAGCATGTCGATCAAGCGCTGCGACTTGCCTGACCGCTGCGCCAGGTGATTGTCGCCGGCCAGCGCGGGAGCGATCGCGAGATCCGTACCGGCATCCATCTCCTCGGCCTCATCGCGCTCCTGGTCAACGGTCGACTCACCCTTCCTGCCGTTGCGGGCCTGAAGGTACTGAAGCGGGTGATTGCAGATCTGCTTGAGTTTCACCAGCGTGGCGAGAACGAGTCCGCGGCGTTGAATGCCCGCGGCCCGATCGACTTCGCCCAGCATTGAATTCACGACCTGCTGGTACAACGCCGCCTGTTCGGGCGTGAGCGTGGCGAATTCCTTGGTTTCCAGGCAATCGGGCAGATCATCGATCACGTTCGGGTCGGTCTTCACGCGACGAAGAATGAACGGCCGCACCATGTGTCGCAGACGTTCCGCCTGCCGCTGATTGCGATGCCTTTCGATGGGAATGGCGAAGCGCCTTCGGAATTCGCCGCCGGGCCCGAGGTAGCCTGGGTTGAGGAACTCCATGATGGACCAGAGTTCGCTCAACCGGTTCTCCACAGGCGTGCCGGTGAGCGCGAGTCGGCGTGCGGCGTTCAATGATCGAATCGCAGCGGTCTGCTTGGTCGGCGGATTCTTAATGTACTGGGCCTCGTCGAGCGTGACGCGGTGCCACTGCACACGCCGCAGCGTTTCGTGATCGCGCGCCACCAGCGGATAGGTCGTGATCACCAGGTCATGCTGTTGCGCGAGTTCCACGAATCGATCGCCCATGATGCGATCGGGCCCATGGTGGATGTACGGCTTGAGCGACGGCCCGAATCGCTCGAGTTCGCGCTTCCAGTTGGCGACGACTGACGTGGGAACGATGAGAAGCGTGGGCCCGATTCTGTGTTCATTCGCGACCGGCTCCGTGGCAGGATCGACGCGATCAGCGACTTCCATAGCTCCCCCATTGCCGACCGATGGGATTGCAGGGAATCCTCGCTCGTGCAGAAGCAGTGCGATGAACTGAATCGTTTTCCCAAGACCCATGTCATCCGCCAGGCAGGCGCCCAGGCCATAGTGATCGAGGAAGGCCAGCCAACTCAAGCCGCTCTTCTGATATACGCGCAGATCGCCCTTGAAATTGCCGGGCTGCTCGATGCTCGGCATCACGCGATCGTCACTCGAGGCATTGAGCACATCTGCGACCCAGCCCGTGGCATCCATGCCAAAGACCGGAAGCTCCGCGCCGAACGCCGCGCTTGCACCGTGCGCGGTCTGAATCGCCTGCAGAAGCGTCATCTCGCCTGTTGGCGATTTGAGGATGAACTCGCGGGCCTCCGCAAGCTGCTTGGGGTTGATTTCGATCCACTTGCCGCGCACGCGCACCAGCGGCGCCGCCTGCTTCGCCAGCGCTTCGAATTCCGCCATGTCCAAAGGCTGATCGCCGATCGCGATCTGCCAGCGGTAATGCACCAGCGAGTTGAGCCCAAGCAGGCTTGAGGCCGGCGAAGTTCCGCCCGGCGAGAGCACGGCTTCCGCCGGCGGGGTCTCGATCTGCAATCGCGCGCCAAGCCGCCCAACCGGCTGGTTCCACCACGCAGGCACGATCACGTGTACGCCTGAATCCTCCAGCAGAGGGCGAATGTCGCGCAGGAAGTCGTACGCCTGAACTGTTGTGAGATCGATGTGGGCCGGCGCACGCTCGGACAGCGCTTCTTCAATCGGAGGCCAGATGCCGCTCACCCGGCCGAGCTCCGCCAGCAGCAATTCTTCAGGCTGCTCGCTTGCAGCTGATTGCCTCCCGCTTGCGGCGCCCGACCAGATCGACGTCGCATCGATCACGATGTTCGGATCATCCGCCGACTGCAGATGCAGCGTGAGGAGCCATCGCATATTGTCAGCCGTCGCCGCACTCGCGCCTTTGGCCTTCTTTCCCCCTGCAGCGGCAGGCGCGGGAACCGACGCCAGCGCATCGATCGCGATCATGGGTTCGTGCAACTTCATCAACAAGTGCATCGCCCTGCCCTGGCCGGTATCGGCCAATCGGCCAACCCAGGCCCCGGCGTCGCGCAGCAGATCAGTCGCCATCGAAGACGGCGCGCTGATCTGCGATTGATCGCCAAGCAGGCCGCTGAGCCACGCGACGTGCGAATCGCTCGTGGCATCGCGGCCGTCAAGCGCGTCAGCAAACGATTCACGTGTCAGCGTCTGCCGCACGAACGCGTCGGTCATGGCCGACAGTGCGCTGTCGACGATCGCCCATGGCTGGCCGTGGCGATCATCCACAACCGCCCGCACCACCGGCGGCATCGAGCCGAGCATTCCCGCAAGCAAAGCCCGGTTTTCGTCATCGCTGGTCCACGGGTGCCACGCAGCCGTCAGGCCGTCACCGCGCAGTTGCAGAACCGTGGGAATGAAGCGTTCGGTGGCCAGCAGGTCGATCGCCAATCGCGCGACGCGAATGAAGAACTTTACCGATGGTGAGAGATTGATCGTGTCATGTTCCACGCCTTCCAGCGTGAGCAGCGCATCGAGCGCAGCCGCCGCCTCGAACTCAAGAGTCGCGACCTCGAAAACCTCAAGGCGTGGCAGGGTGAGCGGTTCGGCCGCGCCTGTGAGCAGGCGCAGGTGATCGCTCAACCACGGGCCAGCATCGTCCGCAGGCAATCGAAGCCGGATGGATGAGGCTTGAATGCGCCGGGGTGCGGAGGATGACTCAGCTTCCGCACCGCCAACGTTCACGCCGATCACGCGCAGCCGTTCGAGAAGCACGTCTGGCAACGCGATGTGCGGATGAGTTCCGGTTCGCGCTCCAATGGGCGCATGGGTCGATACTCCGGCCGTCGCCGGGCTCTCTGCCCAGAAGTGCAGGGACTTTCGCGTCCAGTTCGCATGCAGAACAAGGATCAACGGATTCGATCTCCCTCTCCGATTCCGAACCTTCGCATCCGGTCACGAGTGGACCATCCGTGCTCGCGAACCACTGATGCGCAACAACTGCGCGGCCTGTCCTTCGGGCCAGCATCCGACCAATGATCGCGCTGG
>CAZCGB010000393.1:0-3686 GCA_964498045.1 uncultured Isosphaeraceae bacterium | reverse complement strand
CATCGTCGCGTTCCAGACCCGCAACCCCATTCACCGCGCGCACGAGTACCTCACCAAGTGCGCCCAGGAGATGACCGACGGCCTGCTGGTGCATCCGCTGGTGGGCGAGACCAAGCCCGGCGACATCCCTGCCGACGTGCGCATGGAGTGCTACAAGGTTCTGATCGAGAAGTACTACGCGCCGGCTACGACGATGTTGAGCGTGATGCCCGCCGCCATGCGCTATGCCGGGCCGCGCGAGGCGATCGTTCACGCGATGGTCCGCCGCAACTACGGCTGCTCGCACTTCATTGTCGGGCGCGATCACGCGGGCGTGGGCAATTACTACGGTTCGTACGATGCACAGAAGATCTTCGATCGTTTCAGCCCCGCGGAACTCGGCGTCACGCTGCTGAAGTTCGAGCACACCGCTTGGAGCAAGGCCGCCGGCGGCATGGTCAGCCCCAAGACCTTCCCCAAGATCGAAGGCGATCAGATCAGCCTCTCGGGAACCGCCGTGCGCGACATGCTGGCCAAAGGCGAGCGTCCGCCCGCCGAGTTCACCCGTGCCGAGGTCGCCGACGTGCTGATCAAGTGGGCGACGAAGAAGGGCTGAGGCGGGAGAATCCGCGGCGTGCAACTTCAGCATTCTGTCAAGGACGTTCTGCGGGTTGTCCGGCGACGCGTCAACCAGGCACGAGGCCGCGACGTTCCTTTTCGACGACAAACACGCGTTCCCAACCTGTACCTGGGTTCGGAATACGGCGGATGGACGGTGCAGCCTGAGCTGCTTTCACGCGCGTCCATCGTGTACAGCATCGGCGTTGGAGAAGACGTTTCATTTGATCTCGCGTTGATTCAGCGTTTTGCGTGCGAAGTGCATGCATATGACCCAACGCCCAAGAGCATCGAATGGGTGCGCGCGCAATCGCTTCCGCCCCAGTTCAAGTTCAAGTCAATTGGCCTCGCTGATTACGATGGCGTCGCTCGGTTCGTCCTTCCCCGGCCTGACTACGTCTCCTTTCACATCGGCGACGATCAGCAGGGCCAGCACGTCGAATGCCCGGTGCAGCGTCTGACGACGATGATGCGCGCGGGCGGCCACGATCGCATCGATGTGCTCAAAATGGACATTGAGGGCGCGGAGTACCCGGTCATCGACGATCTGCTGAAATCCCCGGTCAGGCCGACGCAACTCTTGATCGAGTTTCATCACACTTTGGGCGACCCGCCGTCGCTGGCGAAGACTCGGCGGGCGGTTGATTCGCTGAATGCCGACGGATATCGCATCTTCGACATCTCACCCACAGGCTTCGAATACTCCTTCGTGTATGGCTGATCGTGACGGCCCATGCGGCGCGTCCAGGCGACGCTGATGAATTCGAAGCGCCCATGAGGCAACCCTGACGCGGCCGAACGGCGTTCGTCGCAGACAATGATTTTTTGCACGCTCCGGTCAGCCGCCTATGCGGTGGCGACGAGCGTTGCGGGCCTGCCCATGTATTCGGGCACGGGCAGGCCGAAGTTGCGCAGGATGGCCGGGGCGATCTCCGGCGTGGTGATGTCCGGCCGCGTGGTGTTCGGAGCCTGCCGCTGCGGGTCGTAAATGATCAAACAGCCATCGGGCACGTGATAGCCGCTGGTGTTCGACTTGTCGTCGATCTCGACGTTTTCCATCCCCAGATCGGTGAATGAAATGGAGCGGCCGTCGAATTGTGCGTACTGCGGCTTGCTGTAGAGATTGCGATGGCCGACGTGGATGCTGAAGAAGCCGTTGGCGCCGGTTTCGAACTCCACCGGCTCATCATCGATGATGAGCTTGCCGAGCGCTTCATGCACGCGGCCTTCGAGACCGGGCGACACCGCGACGTTGGAACTTGGCATCATGGCCGGCCGGGTCGACCATTGGCTCCGCTCCAAGCCGATCGCCTGCATGAACTTCGGCAGGTCGGTGATGTACAGTTGGGTCTCCAGCGGCTCGGCCACCGTCGCGGCCTGACCCATGCTGGTGCTGAGCCAGATCTGATACTCGGGGTTGGCGTCGGCGAACTTCATGAGGCGAGCGAACATCTCGTCGGCCTTGCGCATGGTCCAGTCGATTTCGAACTGATAGGTCCTGATCCACTCTTCGTCGTAGCCCATCACGTCGAAATCCTCGGGAAAACGGGCCGCCCAGAAGCGGTGCATCGAGGAGGCGACGTGGTTCGAGAAGAAGCTCGAATACGCGGGCTTGTTGGCCTTCAACTGCTTCATGTAGATGTCGAAGGCCAGCACCGACTGATACGTGCGGCGGCGGACGAGTCGCCATTTCTGCGCGCGTTCAGAAAGCAACTGGCCGGCCATCGACGTGAGCGTCTGCAACTTGAAGCCGAGTTCCGGCGCATGCGCAAGCATGCGCAGGGCGGCCATCCACGGCACGCCGCGCGCCACGTTCCGGGCCGATTCGCGCGCCATGCGCAGGTTGAATTCCTGGTAGATGCTCAGGTTCTGCGGAAAGCACTCCGAGCCGGCCGCGAACGTGTCCGGCACGTAGAACGCGTAGTTCTCCAGGTCGTCGGGCATCGGGTACGAATGCAGCGAGCCGAACATGCCTACGCTCACACCCGACTTGGCTAGGATTTTCCAAATGGGCGGAAATTCCTTGTCCACTTCGCTGAGGTCCTGGCCGAAGTTCTGGATCATGTGGCGTTCGTCGTTCACGCCGCGGTGCACACCGGGCCAGGTCATCCACGGCGTCAGGTGGCTGACGTCGCGGGTGTGGGTGGTGTGCTGAAAGCACGTCGGCAGTTTCTGCGCCAGGACCGACTGCGGCCGCCACTTGCAGAACTCATCGACGACCTTGAAGGGCACTTCGTTCAGTTCAAATGAAATGAACTTTCGCTGCATGATGTGGGCCTTGGTCGAAAGGAATCGGGCGACGTGGCGGGGTTGGATTCGTCGCGGCCCCAGCACCCGGTACGCAACGTCGATGCTCGCTGCACGCGAAAAACCGCAGTTCCTGATTGTACGCCTCGCCTTCACCGCCGCAAGAACAAGGCCGCGTTTTTGCGGCCATTCTCGCGGCTCGGGACGTGCAGCGGCGGTGATCGCTTGCCTGCCTTGACGCCGCAAGGCGCGAATAACCGAATGAAACGGCGAGCGCGCGTCGATGGAGGACGCTGATCAACGTCTTCAATTGATGTGAACTACGCGAATGGACAGACGGCCGGGCCGGGCTACCATTCGCTCTTTCAGGAGCAGAAGTCGCATATGGCCAAGCAAGTCGCTACCAACATCACCTGGCACGAAGGCACCGTCACCCGGGCCGAGCGGGCCGAGACCCTTCAGCAGAAGGGCTGCACGCTGTGGATGACCGGCCTTTCCGCGTCGGGCAAGAGCACCATCGCCGTTGCGCTTGAGCAGGTGCTTCAGCAGCGCGGCCACTGCGCGTATCGCCTCGACGGCGACAACATCCGCATGGGCCTCAACAAGAACCTGGGCTTCTCCGCCGAGGACCGGGCCGAGAACATCCGCCGCATCGGCGAGGTGTCGAAGCTTTTCGCCGACGCGGGCATGATCTCCATCACCAGCTTCATCTCACCCTACAAGGCTGACCGCGACAATGTGCGCAAGCTGCACGAGGCGGCGAAGCTGCCGTTCATCGAGGTCTACGTCGATTGCGACATCGCCGTCGCCGAGCAGCGCGATCCCAAGGGGCTGTACAAGAA
>CAZCGB010000392.1:0-3691 GCA_964498045.1 uncultured Isosphaeraceae bacterium | reverse complement strand
GAGAAGTCGCCATGGCCGGAGCCTCGGCGGGCGGGCATCTCTCGGCTTTGCTTGGAGCGTCCGGCAATGTCGCAGCGCTGGAAGGCAACGTCGGCGGCAACCTCGGCTTCTCCAGCCGCGTGCAGGCGTGCGCCGACTACTTCGGCCCGACCGACATCATCCGCATCAACACCGACGTCACGACTCCGCCGGGCTCGACGATCAATCACGATGCGCCGAGTTCGCCGGAATCGCACCTGGTGGATTGGGACGACGCGGGCCAGGGCATGGGAGACATCCGCGCGAACATGGCGAATCTTCTGCCGCCGTATCCCGCGCTGGTCGCGCTGTGCAACCAGGTGAATCCGATCTCCTTCGTCAGCGCCGATGATCCCGCGTTCTTCATCGGCCACGGCATGCAGGATGTCAGCGTGCCGATCATGCAAAGCCAGCGTCTGGCGAACGCGCTGGCGTCGATCGGCCATCCGTACACATTCTCGATCGCGCCCACCGCCGGCCACGGCTACCTGGGCGAGGCGATCAACGATGAGACCGTCGCGTTTTTCCGCCGCGTGCTGCGCAGGCCCGGCGACGTGGACACCAACGGCCGGGTCGATGTCAGCGACCTGCTGCAGGTGATCATCTCCTGGGGCCCGTGCCCGCCCGCGCCGGAAACATGCCTTGCCGACGTCTCGCCGCATGCGATCGGCAACGGCTCTGTTGATGTCGGCGACCTGCTGAGCGTGATCTCCAACTGGGGATGAGTCGAACGGCGATGGCCGTTCGACGTTGACAGAACGAAAGCGAACCAGGGAAGCGCAGCGACGGTCGTACGCCGCACGTGTCTATTTTTCTAGAAAACTCGTTTTGTGCCCGAAGTGCCCCTGTGCAACGGCGGCGCGACGCGCATCACAGAGGATTCTGAAACGCGAATCGACACCTTTGTTGCCGTCCTCTCTGCTTCCGTGCCTCTGTGGTTCTTTCGCGTTGATTGACTTACGCTGTGGCCGTGATCCACGTCGCCGTACTGCTCAAGCCCTACCTCGATCTGATCCTCCGCGGCGAGAAGACCGTGGAGTGCAGGCTGACGCAGACCGCGCGCGATCCCTTCGAGCGCGTCGAGCCGGGCGAGCGCATCTACTTCAAGCAGTCGTCCGGGCCGTTCGCCGCCACCGCGATCGTCGAGCATGTGCTGGGCGAAGCGAACCTCACGCCGCGACGGGTCGGCGAGATCAAGCGCGACTACAACCATCTCATCAAGGGCGAGGACGCCTTCTGGAAGTTCAAGCGCAACAGCAGTTACTGCACCCTGGTCTGGCTCAGCGACGTGCAGGCGACGACCAGCGGTCCAGCCATCCGTCCGCTGCAGGGTGTCGCCTGGCTGTGCATGGAGGAGGAGCCCGTCTGGCGGCGCGATGATGGAAGTGATAAGCGTGCGGAGCCGCAAACGGCTGCTTCGGAAAAGAAAGGGGTCAGACCCCTTTCTTTTGGTGTGTCGATCACCGCGGGCAACCTCAAGAACAACACGCTCTACGTAACGGATGTGATGGACCGTATCCCTCCCTGGGCGGTCGGCGGCGCGAGCAAGACCGACGCGGGCGAGCCCATCACGCTTATGCTGCACGAAGGTCCGACGGTTCGCACGGACATCGTCGGTTCGCGGAAACTCATTCGCAGCCGCGTTTGGGGAGCATGGTTCCGCACGCACGGCGTCAAGCCCGGCGACCGCGTCATCTTCACACCGATTGATGGGACGACGTACCTCGTCGGGCTGGTGAAGGCGAAGAAGTAGAACGGTGCTTTGCGAAGCTCCGCCTGCGCGTGATTCAGACTGATTGAACCACAGAGGCACAGAGAGGGAGCAAGAAGGGTTGAGAGCGGATTCAGCGATGGTGTATCGCCCTTTCCTGTCGCATCCAGCGCAGGAGCAAATGGATTTTCGCCAAAATCCAATAGTTCCGGTCTGTCCAATCGCGACTGTGAAGGCTTTGTCACGTCAAATCAGCTGTGAACCCGTTCTCGTTGTGTCTCCGATGCACAAGTACGACGCTCTGCGGGCATGGCGCTTCGCAGATTCCGCTCTGTGCTTCTGTGGCTTTGTGGTTCAATCCCGATTGGCGTGGCGGACTCTGCTCTCTCACGCGCTCGTCGCCGGCAGATTGCGCTGCCAGAGCAGTTCCAGATCGTGCAGCGGGCCTTGCAGGATCACGCCGTCGCCCGGCTGCAGAACCGTGTCCTGCGGCGGAAACAGTCTCGGTTCGCTCGGCGGACGATGATGCTCGACGATGCCCACGCCAAGACTTGTCGTGACTTCGCCGATGCTTCGTCCTTGGAACGGGTCGCCGCCGCGGACCAGCCAGCGCTGCATGGCGATGAGGTTCTTGCCCACGATGAAGCTGCCGATGATGTTGGGCACCACCGCGCTGGTGGCGAACGTGGGCGCGGCCAGCGCGGCCTGCGACATCGCCAGGTCGATCTCAAACCCAGTGCGCGTCTTGTCGGCCATGTTCTGATCGAACATGCGCATGACGATGCGCACCTTCGGGTTCAGCCGCTGCGCATCCAACGCCACTTCAAGGTTCGCCAGGTCATCGTCGGTGGCGAGGATGATGCTCTTGGCCTGCTTGATGTTGGCTTCCTCCAGCAGGGCCTCGCGCCGGGCGTCGCCCACCAGAAGCGGGCTGCCGTCGCGGCGGAGCTCCTCGAGGAACTGGTTGCCGGCATCGCGCTCGATGACGACGATGGGTTCATCGAGCTTGCGCAGGAGGCTGAAGATGCGGTAGCCGAGCTTGCCGAAGCCCACGAGGATGATGTGGTCGTTGAATGATTTGGCGAGCATGGTGCACCAGCTCCGTTCGTATCGCCGACGTTCGCGCAGCATGAGCGCGAAGTCGATGATGCCTTCGATGATCACGGTGAGCCCCAGCACGGGCATGATGAAGAACATGGCCCGCAGCGTCCAGTTCTGCGGAAAAGACTCGGGCGGCTGGGCGAAGATCAGGCTCCACGCGTAGTACACCGCGCGGGGGAACGTGTGCTTCTGTTCCGGCTCAAGCCAGAGGAAGAGTCCCGCGCCGCCCAGCACGATCGCCGCCATGAGCAGGAAGCGCACGCGGAAGTGCCGGAAGGCGACGCGGACGAAACACCATTCGCGCCACAGCCGCGAGCCGCGCCGCGATGTGCCGCGTAGACGCCGGACATGGACATGTTCAATGCGCGGGACGGGCACGCGCCTGTTGTACCACGAACATCCGGAGTGCTCCGGAACGTGTTTGAATTTCAAGGCCCCGCCGCTTCAGCGGCGCGCGTGCGATCGAATCCGCGGGCCGCTGAAGCGTCCCGGCCCGGCATGTCCATCCCCACATCCGTTTCGTCTGTGTTCATCCCTGGCTCAATCCCCCGCCAGCATCCTTCGCATGCCCTCCGCGAAATCCACGATCGGCGCGTATCCCAGCAGTTCCCTCGCGCGCGAGATGTCCGCCACGCTGTCGCGCACGTCGCCCGCCCGCACCTCGGCGAACCGCGGCGTCGAATCCACGCCCATCGACGCGCCCATCTGCTTCAACACCTCCAGCAGATCGGTTCGCTTGCCCGTGCCGATGTTGATGACTTCGCCCTTGAGTTCGCGCGTCGAAGACGCGGCGAGCATGTTGGCATGCACGATGTTGTCGATGTGTACCCAGTCGCGCGTCTGCCTGCCGTCGCCGTAGAT
>CAZCGB010000391.1:0-3702 GCA_964498045.1 uncultured Isosphaeraceae bacterium | reverse complement strand
ATCCCGATTGTCGCGACGGAGATGACAGACCAGTTCCTACAACATGGAGTGCCATTTCTGCTGGAGTACTCCGAGCAGTCCAGACTGATTCCTTTGCTCCTGGGTGAGGATGCGCGTTCACCGGTTGCGGTTGTTATCCCAGACGAGGCGGCGATGCGAGCTGTGGCGCTTGCATTCATCAGCAACAGTGCGGCCCTCGCCGGAGATGTCGCCAAGCGAGCACATGCGATGGTCCGACGAAGGCGCTATCCCGAGCATCGTCTTGTACAGTTCTGCACACGCCTTGGCTTGACGCCAGAGTCCTGAGTCGTCGAGTGCTCGCCATCAAAACGGCCTGAACCACACCGGCTGGGGGCGGCCGCGCGGCTTGCGGGGGTGCTTGATGCGCTGCACGTCGGTGAGGTGCCACTCGTAGGCGCTTCTCCCCGTACCGCCGCGCCGACGATCACACCGGCCGGTTCTAGGACGTGGTTGCGCACTTCTGGGAGTTCCGCGCGCGGAGAAAAGACTTCCCTCCTGACACAAAGGATTTCCCTGCTGACAGAAAAGACTTCCCTGGAGCCAAAAGGGATTTCCCTGCTGATAGAAAAGACTTCCCCGAAGCCGACAGGGAGTTCCCTGCCGACAGAAAAGAGTTCCCAGAAGCCGGCAGGGAAATCCCTGCTGGGAGAAAAGACTTCCCTGAAGCCGGCAGGGAGTTCCCTGCGCCGCGAAAAGAGTACCCTCAAACAATCACCTGGTGGCTTCTCGGACGTCTGAACCCTTTGCCCACCGGCTAAACGCGGCGTGATCAGCGTTCTCACGGGCCGAGCCGGCAGATATGATGTGATAAAGTCAGCACGGCTGCACTCCAGAGGAGCGTGCATAATGCGTGAATCATCCATGGCGAACGTGGTCGAATGCGGCGTGCGGGCCCGCAGTCTTTCGCTGGGCGCGGCGATGGGGATCGTGCTCGTGTTCTTCGGCATCAGCGTGCCGCTGGCGGTGATCGCGTGCGTCAAGATCATGACGGCCGTGGATGCGGTCATGGCTCCGCCCACGCTCGCGATCACACGCGTGCACCCGATCGCGTTCGTATTGATGGCCGTGGCCATCGCAGGATTGCTGTTGTGCAAGGAGCGCGTGCTGCGCTCGCGCGCGGCGACGGCGGTGAACGTCTCGACGGCCGTCCTCGCGATGCTGATCGGCGCATCGATGCTGGCGGCGGTCATGCTGCCGGTGATCATGGTCGGCAAGTCGATCGCGGGCGAGTGAGCCAACCTGATGGACGGCTGGGCGGCCGCGCGCGAACCGTTTCATCGAGCGGTGGCGGCCGGGCGCTGCTCTTCGCGCCGGGCACGTCCCCCACTGCCGCGCCGAGCATCGGGCAGGTGCCACTGCTCTCAACGCGGCGTGAAGCACGAACGCATGGTCGGTCCGCTCAGCCCCAGTTCGTGATCACCAGCAGCAGATCATTGACGCTCACCGTGCCATCGTGGTTGATGTCGGCCGGGCACGACGTTGGCGGGACGGGGCACGGGCCCCAGGAGCCGATCACCGCCAGCAGGTCGCTCACGTTGACGTGCCCATCGCCATTGATGTCGCCCACCAGCAGCGCGGGCAGCACGCTGGACCATGTCGGGCCGAAGCGGATCTCATCGGTCGAGAAGCCGCCATCGTTGTAGATGAAGATGGCCGGCGGCAGGGTCGTGGCGGAATTCGTGAGCGTGGCCGATGGCTGCGCGGGCTCGGGGCTGCCGACCGTCGGGTTCACATACAGCGACCATGTGATGGAGACCGGAGGCCCGGCGTTCTTGTGCACGCGCGCCACCAGCAGGGCCGTGACATCCTGCGCCACGGGCACAGCGGCATCGCTGTGCATGGTGTCGGGCGGAGTCATCAGGCCGTAGTAGCCGCGCGGGCAGACTCCCATGACCATGCTCGTGTCATCCCACATCGTGCCGAACGACAGCCCCGCGGTGACGCCGAAGCCGATGTTCGGGCGAACCAGGAACGAGATGTACACGGTGTCGTCGGGGTCGCTGTAGGGAGCGAGCAGGCGCGAGTACCGGGTGAAATCGGGAGAGGGATACGGCGCGGTGATTGCTGAGCCGCCGCGCGTCAACAGGTTGGGCCAGGTCAGGCTCTCGGGGATCACGCCGGTGGGGATCTGGCTGAGTTTGTTCCACGACCCGCCCCAGCCAGAGCCGCCGTTGGCGAACTGAAGGTTGGGCGTGGAGCCGTATTCGAACTCCTCGGAGGCGAACAGGCTCTGCGCGCCGGCTGGCGCAGTGCAGGCGAGCGCGAGCCCAGGCGCGAGGATGACGGCGAAGATGATGGATCGTGCATGCAGGTTCATGGCAGCTGCTCCTTTGTTTTGGACGCTGCGAGCCGTTGCCACGGCCGACGAGAGAATCGGGGACATGCGCGCACGGCGTGGGCAGGCAGCGTGCATCATGCAACTCGCGCGGCCGCGCCACGGCAACAGTCATTTCCCCCCGTTTTGCACGGGCTCTTTCTGTGAAGTGCGCGTGTACGTGCGCGACACGATGATGCCATGAAGCACCCGGATCCTCTTCGCCCGCCCCCGCACGCATCGAGCATGGGGCTCCGGCGCATTGCAGGGCCTTGGTTTTACGGCTTGGTTGCCATGACCACGCGTGTCGCGCCCTACGCCCCCGCGTTGCGCACCGCGGCGTGAGGTGTGACACGGCTGTTACGCGGCGATGCTGCGAGCGGTCTATCTTGATCGCACCATGCCGCACGCCATTCCGCGAACGACGACGACCGTTTCCATCGCCATCATCGCCCTGTCGCTGCCGTTGATCAGTGCGAGCCCGGCCCAGCAGCCGTTGCCTGCGGCAGCCGCCCCCGCCAAGCCCGGGCCGGTCGCCATCGGCGAACGCGTCTCCGAGATCCACAACAGTTGCTGGTTTGTCTTCCAGGACAAGGACGGCAACTACTGGTTCAGCAGCGATGGCATGGGCGTCAGCCGCTACGACGGCAAGGCGGGGGGGACGATTACGCGCTTTACGACGCAGGATGGACTCGCCCACGATCAGGTGCGCCGCATCTTCCAGCACGGGCCCACGGGCGACATCCTCATCACCACCAACGGCGGCGTCAGCAAGTTCGACGGCGAGCGATTCACGACGCTGCCGATCACGGAGATGAAGCCGCCGGCGCTTCCGCTCACGGCCGACGGCCTTAAGAGCGCAGGCTGGACGTTGAATGACACCGACACGTGGATGGGGGGATCAGGCGGGCCTTTTCGCTACGACGGCAAGACGCTGTATCAGTTGAAGTTCGCGAAGAGCCCGCGCGATACGGGGGAGGGTCCGGAACCTCGATGGAACCCGTATGACGTCTGGAGCCTATACAAGGACCGCCGTGGCCACATGTGGTTCGGCACGGGCATGATGGGCGTCTGCCGCTTCGATGGCCAGTCGCTCGACTGGCTGTATGAACAGCACTTGGCAGAAGTTGAAGGCGGCGGGTGGTTCGGGTTCCGCTCCGTCGTCGAAGACAAGGCGGGCACATTCTGGATCAGCAACACGCAGTTTGGATTTGACATTCAGCCGTCCCCCCCAAACGGCGTCGAGGGCCAGCAAGACGGTCTGATCAAGTATCAGCACAAGCAGGGAATGGACCTGTCGAACGTTGATACGACCGACAAGTTCATCTACTTCCAGTCGGTCGTGCAGGACAGGAACGCCCGCGCGA
>CAZCGB010000390.1:0-3704 GCA_964498045.1 uncultured Isosphaeraceae bacterium | reverse complement strand
AGCACTTCGGCCGCGAGACGCCCGCCGCTTCCAAGTTCACATCATGGATTCCCCTTTGCATGTTCAAAAAGCGAAGATCGACCACGCGGAATTACCTTGCCGGAATCGATTCCATCATTCGCGGGCCGGAAAACGCAGCAGTCCCCGTCTTTGGGGTCTCCGTAGCTTTTCTTGCTGTTGTCCAACGATCAATCACCGTTCCCGCCAGCAGGGTCAGTCCCACTCCCGAAGCGATCAACGTCGCCTCGGCCAAGTGATTGTGCATGGGTTTGAGCAGGATGCTCATGCCATAACTGACCAGAACTCCGGTGAAGAACACAGGCAACGAGTGTCGGCCGCAGCGGATCACTGCCTGGGCCGCCGGCCGCTTCCAGATGTCCCAATCGCCGCGGAGGAATACCGAAAGCAGGTACGCGCACAGTCCGAACCCGATCACATGCATTGGGGCCAGTTTCTGACGATCGGTCCACATCCACGGCAGGAATTCGCGGCCGGCATGCTGGCTGGCCTGATCAACGCGGCAAAGCATGATCAGCAGGCCCAATCCTGCCAAGGCCGACAGAACCAGCCAGATGTTGCGCGGCAACTGCAAAGTGCCGCGTGATCGTTCACAACCCAGTGCGGCCGCGCCGAAGAACACCAGTTGCCATCCAAGCGGATTCCAGAACCATCGCAGATGGTGCGGATACTCGTAGAGCGTGATTTCAGGGAATTTCTGGGCGACGGCGTACACGCCGAAGGACAACAGCAGCGTGAGCACGCGCGATCGATGGTACAGCCAGAGCATGGCGGGCAATACCGTCAACAGGATCATGTACAGCTTCAGCACATCCATCAGCCACGGCGAATACTGCAGCGTCAACGCGCGAAAGATGGTGTCGCGCGGATGATCGAAGAGGGTGGCAAGTTCGAATGGCTCGGTGTGTGTGGAGTCCGTCCAGCCGATGGCGATGAACATCAGGCACACGGCGACGAGCATCAGCGTCTGGGCGAGGAACAACTGCGTGACGCGGCGCAGGGCCTTCCATTGAGCGGCAAGGAAGCCATCGCGCTCCAGCACGCGCGAGTACACCATCCCGCACACCATGCCCGACATGAAGACAAACGCCGCCGCGCAATCGCAGAACACCCATTCGCCGAACGCAAACCAGCGCCCGTCATTGTGGATGACGTGGTCAGCGACGATGATCAGCAGCACGAGGCCGCGCAAAAAGTCAATTCGAAGGTCCCGGATCAAGCCAGCTTCTCTCTGTCGTTGACGCAGTGCGGCGGAAGGACCGCCGCTCTAACGTATGGACTCGCATCGTAGCAGGGAACCTGGAAATCAGAGAGAATTGCGGCGCAAAGATTGTGTTCGAATCGCTGAATTGTTCCCTGCTGCACGGTTCTCGGTCATTCGCCATTTCCCCGCCACGCGCCATCTTGACGCATTCGATCTCAACCGTTGAATCAACCAAGCAATGGCGATCAAGACCCAGCCAGACGATTTCATCGTTGACGAGGAACTCGGTGCGCAGTTCCTCGCCGGTGTTTCGCCGCAACGTGGCCGCTTTGCGCTGTACGCGGTGCGAAAGCGATCGTTGACCACGCACGAGATGCTCGACCGCCTGGCGCGTCGATTGAAAGTTCCGCTGGAATCGCTCGCCGCGGCGGGGCTCAAAGACAAACAGGCGGTCACCACGCAGCATGTGACATTGCGCGTGGATGCTGGCGACCGTCTGCCGCCTGAGTTGATTGAGGCCGATGGGTACTCGGCGAGCCTGATCGGTTACGTGGCCGAAGCGATCGATTCTCAGGCCATCGCGCGCAACCGGTTTCGCATCGTGGTGCGTGCGCGCGGCGAGTCTGCGATCGGTGACATGCGCGATGGGGCGAAACGATATGCGCGATCGAATGATCCCCGATCGCTTTCGATCGTGAACTACTTCGGCAACCAGCGCTTTGGTTCCGCCCGCGCCGGGCAGGGGTTCATCGCCGCCCATCTGGTGCGAGGCGAGTTCGAGCAGGCGCTGAAGCTCGCCATCGCGACACCGCATCGAAAGGATGAGCGGCGGGTGAAGGCGTTCAAGCAGCGAGTGGCGGATGCGTGGTCTTCACGGAACTGGAAGGCTGCCAATCGCGACATGCCGCGCGTAGCGGAGCGAGCAGCAACGGACCATTTGATCAAGAAACCGGACGACTTCCGCGGCGCGTTTGCGGCCCTGCCGTACTTCTTTCAGCAGTTGTGTGTGGAGGCGTATCAGAGTCTGCTCTGGAACCGCATTGCGGCGACGCTCTTGATCGATCGCCTGGGTGACAGCGGCCGGCTGTGGGTCGTGGATGACACCTACGGCCAACTCGTGTTTCCTGAAGTTGATGCGGTGCCGGCGGATCTCCGCGAACTGGACCTTCCGATGATGGGAAGAAAGTCGTCGCTCCTCGAACCCTGGAAGGCCGCTGCGATGCGTGTGCTTGCGGAAGAGCGGTTGCAAGGCCCCGCATCGCTGCGCATTCCCGGCATGGACAAACCCTGGTTCGGGGAATCGCCCAGGCTGTTGTTCATGCAGGTTGAGGATTTTCAGATCGGTCCGACAAAGACGGATGAGATGAGCTCCCGCAACGAGCGCGGTGTGAAGACGACCACCACCTTCACGCTGCCACGCGGCGGATACGCGACGGTGCTGTTGCGCGCGCTGGGGCAGTAAGGAGTGTGACGCCCTGACCCAGGCCGGAGCTGGATCTGATCGCTCCCGCGGCGCGGGCGATCAGATCATCGCTGTGGCCCGGCTTGGGTCAGAAAGGGAGGATGCCCGCATTTGGAACCAAGCCGGGCCAAAGCGACGTTGGGCCGCCGCGAAGCGGCCGCGGCCCGGACGAGCGCCGGCCCTGGTCCCAACCCTTGACAGACCTACCCCCCGACCTTTTCCGCCAGAAACGCGCTCACCCTGTCAATGCCGATTCGTTCCTGCTGCTGGCTGTCGCGATGTCGGACCGTCACGGCCTGATCGTTCAGCGTGTCGCCGTCGATCGTAAAACAGAACGGCGTGCCGGCTTCATCCATGCGCGCGTAGCGCTTGCCAATGGATTGTTTCTCATCCATCTGTACGGACCATCTCATTCGCAGTTCGCGATACAACTTCTCGGCGACTTCGGGCATGCCGTCCTTATTGACGAGCGGAAAGATCGCGGCCTTGATCGGGGCCATGCGCGGGTGGAACTTCATATACACGCCGCTGGCGCGCGTGGCGTCGGGCGTGTACGCCTCGCACAACAGCGCGAGTGTGCCGCGGTCCGCTCCGGCTGAAGGTTCGATCACATGCGGGAAGTAGCGTGACTTCTCGTTGATCTCGTCCTTGCTCTTGCCTTCGCCCTGCAGTTTCACCTGCAGGTCCTGATCGAAGTACTTCATCTTGTCGCCCTTACCGCACTTTTCGGCATGGGCTTTGAGATCGAAGTCAGCTCGGTGCGCGACGCCTTCCAGTTCGCCGTAGCCCGGCGCAGTGAAGGGGAAGCGGTACTCGATGTCGGATGTCCCCGCGCCGGTCTTGGCGTAGTGGGCGAGTTCATCCTTGTCGTGCTCACGCAACTGCAGGTTCGCGCCGGCCAGGCCGATGGACTGTCACCATTTGTAGCGGGCGTCGCGCCAGAACGGGTACCACTCGTTCGCGGTCGAGGGATGAATGAAGAACTCGATCTCCATCTGCTCGAACTCGCGCGAGCGGAAG
>CAZCGB010000389.1:0-3708 GCA_964498045.1 uncultured Isosphaeraceae bacterium | reverse complement strand
CAGCGGGCCCGCTGATCGCGTCAATCAAACCGATGTCAGCCAGCCTGCGATCTAAACCGATTCGATCGCCTGCGGGCGCGGGGTGATGGAGAAGCACGGCGCTAAGCCGATGCTGGCAACAGCCGGACTTTAGCTGGGTGAGTACACCGCCCTGCATCTGGCGGGAGTGTTCGACTTTGCGACGGGCCTGAGGCTTGTCGCCGAACGCGGCCGGCTGATGCAGGAGGCGGCGGTGGCGTCGAAAGGTGGAATGGTGGCCTTGATCGGGGCAGACGATGCCCAGGCCCAGGCGGTGTGCGACAAGGCCAGCGGGGGGCAGCCGCTGGTGTGCGCCAACTTCAATGCGCCGGGTCAAATCGTGCTTTCCGGCGCTGCCGGGGCGTGCGAACGGGCTGTGGCCGTGGCCGCCGAAATGGGGCTCAAGGCGACGCCATTGACGGTGGCGGGAGCGTTTCATTCGCCGCTCATGCAGCCCGCCGCTGATCGAATGGCGGCCGTGCTGGCGAAAGTGGCGTTCTCCAAGCCCCAGACGGAGGTCTGGTCCAACGTCACCGCAGCTCCGCACGATCCGGGCAATCTGGAACTCTTGAAGGCCCGGCTCGTCGAACAAATCATCAGTCCCGTCAAGTGGTCGCAGTCGTGTGCTGCGCTAGCATTCAGCGACCAGATCGAGTATCACGAACTGGCCCCCGGAACCGTCCTCCGCGGCCTGATGCGAAGGATCGACCGCAATCGAAAGGTGACCAACCATGATCAACCAGATTCCTAAGTCCATCACCCTCGGCCTGTGCCTGACGGCCTGTGCCGGTTTGATCGGTTTTGCCGGCGGTTGCTCGAAGGAAGAAGAGCAAGTCGTGGTTGCTCCTCCGCCTCCTCCGCCTCCACCCCCGCCAGCCGCTCCGACGGTCACTCCGATCGAGCAGCTGATGGCGGAAATGAACATCGACCCGCGCGTTTCGCTGCCGGAAGACAAGGCTCCCGACAATGACATTGATCGTCGCGCGGTGCTGTCGTTCTTCGACGGCTTCGCCCGTGGAAACGACAAGGCCGTCGCAACCATGCTGCCCGAGACCGATCGCCCGCAGCTGGTCGCGCTGGTTGATTCTGGCGCGTGGAAGGACACAACCGGCCGCATCACCAAGATCGACGTGCAATGCGGCACGAGCCCATTGAGCGACAAGTGCGCGCTGGCGGTTGTGGAAGTGAAGGGTGGCGGCGATGCATTCCAGCCGCAGCTCTGGACGTATCACACCGGCGACGAGTCGCCGACTTTTGAAGCGGTGCCCACCCCGCCGGGGATCCTCGATCGCCTCTCGGGCGATTGGATCTCACGCTGGTTTGCGATTCTTGAAGAGGAGCTTGCTCTTGCGGACAAGCCCGACGACGAATATGCCATTGCGCAGCGCGACTTGGATGACGGCAAGGACACCGTCGCCAGCGCGGGCGGCGGCGGTGGTGGCGGAGCCCCCAGCGGCGGCGCACCCGGCAAGTTGCGCGATCCCAGCGGTCCGCCGCATGAAGCCCCGGGCATTCCCGGCGGCGGCGAAAGCCCGCGTTGACGGCCGTTGTCAGCCGCCGGCGACCGACCGTCGGCTGATTGAATTCACGCTAGAATCCCAGCCCGCCTGATTGACTTCAGGCGGGCTGTGTTTTTCACGTTTGTTCTCACCCGTCATTTCCTCTGCCCCGGAGTTTTCCAATCGAACAGCGCGTCGCCATCATCACCGGAGCCAGTCGCGGCATCGGCAAGTCCATCGCCCAGCGGCTTGCCGCCGACGGCAAACTCGTCGTGCTCGTCAGCCGCACGGTCGAGGCCCTTGAGCAGGTGCGCGAGGAGATCAACGGCTCGGGCGGGAGCGGGGGCGCGGCCGAAGTCCGTGCCGCCGACGTCGCCGACGGCGAAGCCATGTCCGCCTTGATCGAGGAAGTCGCCTCCACGCACGGTCGGCTGGACATTCTCGTCAATAACGCGGGCATTACGCGCGATGGCCTGATCCTGCGCATGAGCGACAAGGACTTCGATGACGTGATCAACGTCAACCTTCGTTCCGCGTTCATCACCTGCCGGGCCGCCGCCAAGCCCATGCTGCGCGGCCGCTTCGGGCGGATCATCAACATCGGCTCGGTGACGGGCCTGATGGGCAACCCGGGCCAGGCCAACTACGCCGCAGCCAAGGCCGGGCTTGTGGGCCTGACCAAGACCATCGCCAAGGAACTGGGATCGAAGGGCATCACCGCGAACGTGATCGCGCCAGGCTTCGTCGACACCGACATGACCGCAGGCCTTCCGCAGCAGTGGAAGGATGAGGCGATGAAGATGATCGCTACGCGGCGTTTCGGCAAGGCCGAGGAGATCGCCCACGCGGTGAGTTTCGTCGCCAGCGATTTGGCGGGTTACATGACCGGCCAAGTGCTGGTGGTGGATGGCGGATTGGATATGTGACTATCCAGCGATCCCGAAAAGGGCTCCGACGCCGGCGGTGAGGCCCATGGCCAGCGCGCCCCAGAAGGTCACTCTGAGTATCGCGGCTCCCGTCTTCGCGCCGCCGGCGTGGGCCGACAATCCGCCCAGCAGCGCGAGGAACGCCAGCGATGCGGCGATCACGACGACGACGATGTATCTCTGCGGCGAGATCAGCGCGGTCAGCAGCGGCATGGCTGCGCCGACCGCAAACGTCGCCGCCGACGCCATCGCCGCCTGCAGCGGCCGGGCTGTGCTCATCTCGGTGATGCCCAGTTCATCGCGCGCGTGAGCTCCCAGCGCATCGCGAGCTGTGAGTTGTTCCGCTACTTGCCTGGCAAGCGGTTCATCCAGGCCGCGCGCAATGTAGATGCCCGCGAGTTCCTTCAATTCGGCCGCCGGGTCAGTCGCCAGCTCGTTTCGCTCGCGCGCAAGGTCCGCTCTTTCGGTGTCGGCCTGCGAACTGACTGATACGTACTCCCCGGCCGCCATGGACATTGCTCCGGCGACGAGTCCGGCCACACCCGCGACCATGATGCTGCCGCGACTGGCGTCCGCAGCCGCCACGCCAACGACAAGGCTTGCGGTGGAGACAATGCCGTCGTTTGCACCCAGCACCGCGGCCCGCAGCCAGCCGATGCGTTCCATTCGATGACGTTCCAAGTGAGCCACGGAATGATCCCTCGTTCGAGTGCGATGTTGCGGCGACTGAACTTGAGCATGGTACCGCCGCGACCGCATTGAATGCTCCGAATGCAGGTCCGCATCAAGACAGGTCCAAACTCTGCAATAGATTCGACCGATAGGGCGCAGTGTGTCAATCCGCACCAGGGTCAGCTCGAAATGCAGTGCGCGGTGTCAACCGCCATCACTGATCAATGGCGACCGGGCCACGAGTCGCAATCATCCGCCGGTGCAACCATCGGCCGGCCATGGCCGCCACGAATGGCGGTTGCGCGAACGCCAGGTACATCGCCATTTCGAACGGGAACAGATTGTGCGATGTCGGGTCGGCCACGAGCTCCGCCAAAATGGCGACGGGAAAAGCGATGACGCTTGCCAGCGCAATCAGTGCGGGCGGCAGTCGTGTGAACACCCCCGCGGCAGCCCCAATGACTATTTGCCCCCCTTCTCTCCTCAGCGGATAAGGCCGACGGGTGGCATGCTTTCGCCCCCCAGGCGTAAGCATGCTGAACGCAGTTCGCGCGTCGATTGCCGCTTCGACATGTCGACGCTCGGCGACGACA
>CAZCGB010000388.1:0-3719 GCA_964498045.1 uncultured Isosphaeraceae bacterium | reverse complement strand
GTGTCGAGCAGCGCACCGGGCCGAACGTGCGCTACGTCGGCGTGGAAGATGTCATGGTCAACCCCGGCCAGGCGGAGCGGCCGGAAATGTACTTGTGGTCCGATCGGCCGCCGCACAAACGCGAAGCGTGGCCGGTGGAATTGACTGTGCAACGCGACGCACGCGTGGTGCTTGATGCGGGCCACAAGGTCGAATGGGGCTGGGGTGTGACGTTGTACCTGGTCACCAAGGGCATTGCGGGTGGAGCGGCGATGCTCGCGCCATTCGCAGCGATATTGGGATTGGAAGGATTCGCGGCGAAGTATCTGCCCGAGTTGATCGCGATGCTGTTCATCGGATTGACCGGCTTCTTGCTGGTGGAAGACCTGAAGAAACCGCTGGCGTTCATTCGTTTGTTCACCCGGCCGAACTGGAACAGCTGGCTGGTGAAAGGCGCGTGGGTGATCAATGCATTCGTGGGATTGGTGATGACATCGCTCGCGCTGCGATACTTCGGAATGAACACAGCAGCGGACGCGGTGCGCTGGGCAGGTGCGATCGCCGGCGCTGCGGTGGCCGGCTACACGGCGTTCCTGTTCACGCAATGCGAGGGACGCGATCTGTGGCAATCGAAGATTTTGCTGCCGCACTTACTGGCGCAGGCGGTGATGTGCGGCGCGGTGGTGTTGATGCCGTTCGTCAGCGTCGAGAGTCCGATCGCGCTTGTGGCAATCGGTGCGGCGCTACTTCACGGAATGCTTGCCTTCACCGAACGATATCGCGAACACGAGACAACCAATGCCCAGCAAGCGGCGGCCTTTCTGGGCGCGTTGCGGTGGGGACCAATTCCCATCTGGTATTCGAGCTGGTGCCTCAGTTTCGCCGCGACAGTGGTCTTGGCGCGGTGGGCACCCGAATTCGCGTTTCTTCCAGCGATCACTGGCCTGCTGATGTACGAACACGCCTTCATCCGCGCCGGCCAGTTGCCGCCGTTGTCCTGAGGTCAGATTCACCGCAGAGGCGCTTAGGATGAAGAATTGAAACATGAAATACTCCACCCTTATGCGATTTGAATTGAATCCTCGTTTCTCCTCTGCGCCTCTGCGATGAATTCCAGCCCATGCGTTCGCACGACCCAGACAAGATGACCGTGACTCCGCTGGAGTCGTTTCCGCCGCCCGATCAATGGGATGACTGGGTGGAGTACGACGCCGACGCCTGGCCGCGCAAGGTCGAGAAGCGCTATTCGCTCATCCCCACCATCTGCTTCAACTGCGAAGCGGCGTGCGGCCTGATGGCGTACGTGGACAAGGACACGAAACAGATTCGCAAACTGGAAGGGAATCCGTATCACGCCGGCTCGCGCGGCAAGAACTGCGCCAAAGGGCCGGCGACGCTCAATCAGATCAACGATCCCGGTCGCATTCTTTTTCCCTTGAAGCGATCGGGGCCGCGCGGCAGTGGCAAGTTCGAACGCACGACGTGGGATGAGGTGCTCAACACATTCGCGGCGAAGATCCGAAAGGCGATCGTCGAGAATCGCCGCAACGAGATCATGTATCACGTCGGCCGGCCGGGCGAGGATGGCTACGTGACGCGCATCCTGCAATCGTGGGGCGTCGATGGCCACAACTCGCACACGAATGTGTGCTCGTCGTCAGCCCGCGTGGGCTATGCGCTGTGGTCCGGCTCCGACCGTCCTTCGCCCGATCACGCCAATGCGAAGTTCATCCTGCTTCTGTCTTCACATCTGGAGACGGGTCATTACTTCAATCCGCACGCGCAGCGCATCATCGAAGGCAAGCGCGAAGGCGCGAAGATCTGCGTGATCGATGTGCGGCTCTCCAACACTGCGTCGATGGCCGACTGGTGGCTGGCGACATGGCCGGGCACCGAGGCGCTGCTGCTGCTGAGTTTCGCGCACGTGCTGCTGCATGAGAACCTGTTCAATCGCAGATTCGTCGAGCAATGGGTCAATTGGCGAGAATTGCCAAATCATCCGGCAACATTCGACATTGCCATCGAGACGTTGAAGGCTTACTACGAATTCGCCGCGCCGGAGAACGTGGCCGAAGAGACCGGTGTCGATGCGGCCACGATCCGCGAAATCGCGCGCGGCATCGGCTCCGCCGGCAGCGCGTTCTCCTCCCACGTCTGGCGCAATGCCGCGTCAGGAAACATGGGCGGCTGGCAGGTGGCGCGCTGTCTGCAGTTCCTGACGGTGCTCGTCGGCGCCATGAACACCGAAGGCGGCACGAGCATGGCCGCGCACAACAAGTTTGTGCCGGCTCCACCCACGAACTGCAAACCACCCGCGCAGAAGGAATGGAACACGCTGCTGTATCCGCCGGAGTGGCCGCTGGCATATCACGAGTTGTCGTTCCTGCTGCCGCACATGCTGATGGAAGGCCGGGGGAAGATCGCGGCTTATTTCACGCGCGTGTACAACCCGGTGTGGACCAATCCCGACGGCATGATGTGGGAGCGCGTGCTGCGCGATGAATCGAAGATCGAGCTGCATGCCGCGCTGACGCCGGTCTGGAGCGAAACCGCGCAGTACGCGGATTACGTTCTGCCCATGGGCAACGGGGCCGAACGGCATGACCTGATGAGCCACGAGACGCACGCTGCGAAGTGGATCGGCTTCCGCCAGCCGGTGCTGCGCGTGTTGCGCGAGCGCGAAGGCGAGAAGTTCGAATTCACGTGGCAGGGGAACCTGGCAGGCGAGGGCGAAGTGTGGGAGGAAGCCGAATTCTGGGTGGAGCTGTCGTGGCGGATCGATCCCGATGGTTCGCTCGGCATCCGCAGGTATCACGAGTCGCCCTATCGGCCGGGCCAGAAGATCACGATGGATGAGTACTACGGCTGGATCTTCGAGAACTCCGTGCCGGGCCTGCCCGCCGCGGCAAAGAAGGAAGGTCTCACGCCGCTGCAGTACATGCGGAAGTATGGCGCGTTTCTCGTTGAGAATGACGTGTATGAAGGCCATCTCAAGCCGCTGAGCGCCGAGCAGATGCAAAGTGCGACGACGCGCGAAGACAACACCATTGTGGGGGGCGACGGCAAACCGATCGGCGTGAACATCGACGGCAAGCCCGTCGTCGGCTTCAACACGCCATCGAAGAAACTCGAACTGTTCAGCCCGACGATGCGCGACTGGAAGTGGCCCGATCAGTCGATGCCCGCGTATATTGAAAGCCATGTGCATCGCAAGCACATGAACAAGGATCGGGGCGAGTTCGTGCTCGTGCCGACGTTCCGCCTGCCGACGTTGATCCACACGCGCTCGGCCAATGCGAAATGGCTGTACGAACTCTCCAACTCGAACCCGGTGTGGATCCACACCGCCGACGCTGCGCGGCTGGGTCTGGAGACCGGTGACCTCGTGCGCATCACCACGCGCATCGGCCACTATGTGAACAAAGCCTGGGTGACCGAAGGCATGCGGCCGGGCGTCGTCGCATGCTCGCATCACCTCGGCCGATGGCGCTTGTTTGATGACGTCGGCGTCGATCGCTGGGCGAGCGCGAAAGTGGCGCGCGAAGAAGTCACCCCCGGCGTCTTCCGTTTCCGCCGCGTCGAGGATGTGCAGGCCTACGAATCGCGCGATCCCGACACCAAGCGCATCTGGTGGACCGATGGCGGCGTGCATCAGAACCTCACGTTCCCCGTCCAGCCCGACCCCGTCAGCGGCATGCACTGCTGGCACCAGAAGGTGACGGTCACCAAGGCCGAAGCCG
>CAZCGB010000387.1:0-3725 GCA_964498045.1 uncultured Isosphaeraceae bacterium | reverse complement strand
GACCTGCGCAACGCGAATCCCCCCCGCCGCCCCCGCCGCCCCCGCTGCCCCCCCGGCCCCCACTGCCCCCGCCGCCTCTCGGGCCGCGGCGAATTCGATCATCTCCAGCGCCATCGTCGGCACGCCCACGATCACGCTCCTGGCGCCCGGCTGATGTCCGCTGCGCCCGGCCCGCTGCATCATCCGGGCGATGCCCTTCGGGCTGCCGATCTGCAGCACCTGATCGACCGGCGAGAAGTCCACGCCCAGATCAAGACTCGATGTGCAGACCACGCACTTGATGCGGCCATCGCGCAGCAGTTGTTCGACCTGCTGGCGGATGTCGCGGTCCAGCGAGCCGTGGTGCAGCGCGATCTGGCCGAGCATGTCGGGGCGTTTCATCGTCAGCGCGCGGAACCAGATTTCCGCGGCTGAGCGCACGTTGGTGAAGATGAGCGTCGTCTTCGCGCGCTCGATGACGGCGATGACCTGGTCCAGCAATCGCACGCCGATGTGCCCGGACCAAGGGAAGCGTTCGACATCATCCGGCAGGAGCGTGTTGACGACGATCTGCTTGTGCGCGTCGCCGCGAATGAGTACGCCGCCCCCACCACCCCTTCCACACCCCCCGCTTGCGGTTTCGCGCCGTCCAAGCAGCACATCCATCGCCTGCACCGTGTTTCCCAGCGTCGCCGACAATCCCCATGTTCGAAGCGTGGGCGAAAGCCCTCGCAAGTGCGCCAGCGCGAGCTCGGTCTGCACGCCGCGCTTGGACGCGAGCAGTTCGTGCCACTCATCGACGATCACGCAGCGCAGGCCGCGGAACAGGTCGCCCGCGCCGGGATACGAAAGCAGCACGCTGAGCGATTCAGGCGTGGTGATGAGCGCGTGAGGCGGGTTCTTGCGCTGTTTCTGCCGGAATGACGCGGACGTGTCGCCGTGACGCAGTTCCACGCGCCAGCCGACGCCCAGGCCGTCAACAGCCGCCTGCAGATTGCAGTGCGTGTCGTTGGCCAGCGCGCGCAGCGGCGTGAGCCAGAGCACGCGAAGACCGGGAGCATGGCGATGCATGGCCTGCGAATCGCGCAGAGCCAGCTCTTCTGCTAGCGGCCCAAGCCACACCGCGTACGTCTTGCCCATGCCCGTCGGCGCGTGCACCAGCCCGCTGCGGCCATCGAGATACGCACGCCAGGCTTCGCGCTGAAACTCGAATGCGCTCCATCCCTGCGAATGAAACCAGTCGTCGATCGGATTGGGCGGGGATCGTGCCACGATGAGGTGAGAGCGAGCAGCGGGACTGCCGAGGATTGCTGAGCGGATGTGCGGTCAACTCTATACTCGGCGTCGCACGGATCATTCGGCGATCGACGCATGGCGGCGCGGCGAAGTTGCAACCGGCTAGACTTCGCGTCTTGAACCAGCGCATCGTCATCACCCGTCCGATCCCCGGCCCGCCCGAGTCGCGATTGCAAGCCGCCGGCTTTGACAACATCTGGGTGAATCCAAAGGACGAACGGCTTTCGCGGCCGGAACTGCTCGCCGCGGTGCGAGGCGCGGTGGCGGTACTCGCCACGCCTGCAGATGTGCTGATCAATGCCGAGTTCTTCGACGCGGCGGGCCCGCAACTTTCAATCGTCAGCAACTACGCGGTGGGTGTCGACAACATCGACCTTGCCGAGGCCGCGAAGCGCAGCATCGTCGTCGGCCACACGCCCAATGCGGTGACCGAACCGACCGCTGACATCGCCTGGCTGCTGCTTCTGGGCGCGGCGAAACGCGCCCATGAAGGCGACGCCCTCGTTCGCAGCGGCGCATGGAGTGGCGTCGCGCCACAGCAGCTGCTCGGTCAGCGCGTCATCGGCAAGACCCTGCTCATCGTCGGCGCGGGGCGCATCGGCCTCGCCACCGCGCGAAGGTCACTCGGCTGGAACATGCAGGTGCTCTACCACGCGCGCACCGGGCACGAGGAATTCGAGCGGCCCCCCATCAACGCTCGAAAAGTCGAACTGGATGAAGGCCTGCGCCTCGCCGATTTCGTGAGCATGCACACGCCGCTGACCGCCGACACGCGGCACCTGATCAATCGCGAGCGGCTGGCGATGATGAAGCCCGGCGCGATCCTGATCAACACCGCCCGCGGCGCGGTGGTGGATGAAGCGGCGCTTGTCGAGGCCCTGCGCGAGCGCCGCATCGCCGCGGCCGGTCTCGATGTCTACGAGCGCGAGCCGGCCCTCGCGCCCGGCCTGGCGGAGTTGCCCAACACGTTTCTGCTGCCGCACTTGGGCAGCGCGACGGTGGAGGATCGGATGTGGATGGCCCAGATCGCAGCCGACAACATCATCGCGCACCTGCGCAACGGACCCATGCCGCATCAATACCGACCGTAGCGTCCGGCCTGAATTGACCGCTGCCGCGTTCCGCGTCCGAGAATCTCGTTTCGGTTTCGCCGGCTGGCGTGGTGTGCATGCGAACACGTTCACGCGTGGGGATTTCGCCGGCATCGGGACTGTGTCGGCGCAATTGCGCCGATGGAACCGATGTCGGCGATTCGGCGCATTGGAAGTCTGGACGCGCGAAGCGTGTCCCTGATGTGACCGCAAACGCCGGCGGCCGATGCGAGAGCCTCGCGCATGCTGCGTTGCCGTCTCTGGTTCAAACGACTGGGCGTGCTGGCCTGCCTGGGCCTGCTGCAGTGCACGGCTGTTCAGCCGGTGCCGCTGCACTCGTCGTTCCAGGGCGTGCCGTCGGCGATCCGCATTGATCCGCAGTTCCGCGACGGGCTCGAGCGGCTGGCCGCGACGAAATCGTGGCCGCTGTCAACCAACGCCGACGACGATGACTGGGTGCTGCTGGGCGTCAAGGTGCAGTGGCAGGAGAAGGATGATCTGCGCGAGCGCATCTGGTTCGTGCGCATCGTGGAGGCGATCGACCCCGAGGAAGCCGCGGGCGGGCGCGTGCTGGCCAGCCGCCGATTCGAGTACGACGTGCCCTTCGGCGTGGGGGCGATTCGGCCGAATTCAAAGTTCACCATTGCCTGTCGGCGCATCCGCATCGAATCCTACGATGCGCGTGGCGAATTCATCTCGCAATGGTCGCGACTTGCGCCGGAGATCTTCGCCGATGCGAGCGTGTATCAGGCGCTGGCGACGCTGCCGCAGCGCGGCCCTTTGGGTTTGCCGCTGCATCGCGAAGATGAGGACGACCTGGCGATGGTGCGTTCGATGCCGGCCGAGGCGCTGGAGGCGATGCAGCGCGCCCAGGATCGCGGGATGTACGAGATGGTGGCGACGCTGCAGACGCTGGGCATGACGCCGCCGCTGGCATCGATCCGCGAGCTGGTGAAGGATCACGTGGTGAACATGCCGTCGATCTTTTCCTTCCTGTTGACGGGCTTGAAGCCGACGGTGTCAGCGACGCTTTCGAGCGCGACTCCGTGCGAGTTTCCGTGGATGCTCGATCGCGTGCAGGTTCCCGCGTACCAGGCGGAGTTCACGACGCTGCTGGCGGGCGAGCGGTTGATGGATTGCCGCGTGATCGCCGGCCCGAGCGTTCCGCCGATGGACTTGCTTGGGGGATTGCTGGTGATCGAGGCGGCGCATCCGGACAACCCGGGCAACCGTTTGACGGTGCGCGTGCTGGCGTCGAGCAGGGCGCGGCTGGGCGTGGCGAACCAGTGAAGCTCCGATTCAAGTTGCGGGGGTTGGTACGTTGCGGACATGCATCATGGTCCGTCGCGCGCGATCGTC
>CAZCGB010000386.1:0-3740 GCA_964498045.1 uncultured Isosphaeraceae bacterium | reverse complement strand
TATCACCCGCAGGATGCGCGGCGTCTGGTGGAGTCCATCCGCGCCGAAGGCCGCGTCCGTCATCTCTCCGCCGCGGCGCTGCCGATGCGCGAGGAGATCGTCGAGATCGCCAACCATCTGCGCTGGCTGCTGTTCCCGGGATTCGTCGGGCCGCGCAATCTGAATGATTCAGGCCTGGAGGCGCACGTCACGCAGCTGCTGGATGAAATTTCGACGCGCCTCACCGCGCAGATCGCCGCGGCCTTGCGTTACGGCGAGAACGCGCAGGCCGCCGCCGCCGCCGCTCGCTGCGAAGACAAGGCTCGCGGCATCGTCATCTCGTTCATCAAGGCGCTGCCCAATATCCGCCGCCTGCTCAGTCTTGATGTGCAGGCCGCGTTCGACGACGACCCTGCCGCGCATCACACCGACGAAGTCATCTTCTGCTATCCGGGCCTGTTCGCCTTGAGCATTCATCGCATGGCCCACGAGTTGTACGAGCTAGACGTGCCGATGCTGCCGCGCATCATGAGCGAGTACGCGCACTCGCTCACAGGCATCGACATCCACCCCGGCGCAACGATCGGCCAGTCGTTCTTCATCGATCACGGCACGGGTGTGGTGATCGGCGAGACCGCCCGCGTCGGCGACCACTGCACCATTTACCAGGGCGTGACGCTCGGGGCCAAATTCTTCGCCAAAGACGAACAGGGTCATCTCATCCGTGGCAGGAAGCGGCACCCGACGCTGGAAGATCACGTCACCATTTACGCCGGCGCGACCGTGCTGGGCGGCGACACGACCATCGGGGCCAACTGCATCATCAACGGCGGCGTCCTGGTGACGCAGACCATCCCGCCCGGCCACATCGTTCGTGGACCGAAAATCGATGTGACGCTGCGAAGCAATCCTGAAGCCGAGCCGGGGAACTGGGCGATCTGAAGTCGAGATGAGTCGATCGGCCGACAATCACTTCGGCTGCGGGCTTCCCTGCGGCAGCGATTTCGTGCTGTTGGACGGCACTGAGACGGGTGGCGCTTCCTCAAGCCGGCCGAGGTCACTGGTCGGCGGGGCTGCATTCGTGGAATCCTCCGACAGTTCCGGCCGATCCGCTTCGAGGCCTTCACCTTCCACCTGCAGTCGACGAATGGCCGCGAGGATCCGATCCTGTTCCATCTTGAAGTCGGCGTTGATGTGACGTCCCCTCCAGATCTGATACAGCGCGCCCACAGTCTCACCATACGACAGATTCAGGCCTGGTTCGGGTTGCTCGATCGTTGTCTTGTGCGCCAGGAATTGCACGAAATCGGTCAAGCCGGGCTTGGCGTGCAGCACGACGCCTTCATTCTGGGATGGAGCTCGGTAATAGACCTCGACATCCGTCTCGTCCACATCGCTTTTCAGCATGAGCTGGTTGTTCCAGATCGAAACGGTCAGCGGGCGGTCGAGTTCGAGCTTGGGGCCGAAGATCGCAATGCGCGGTTGGCCCAGTTGCGTGATGTACATCATGGGCTTGTCCGACCGAACGACATCTAGCACGAACTTGCCGTCGACGATGTAGCGATCGAGGAACGGATCGTTGCGCTCCACTAGCGCTTCGTAGGCCCGCAGGCGCAGTTCCACGTCGTCAGAATTGAGCAGCTTGCGCAGACACATGTCGATCTGCGGATTGGATCGCATGTCTTCGAGCAGAATCACCGCCTGAAGCCGATTGATGGATGAACCGTGCTCAGCCATGTCAATGACATGTGGTATGACCGAGCCGTCATCCAATCGTGCCCCGGCCCTCAATGCAGCGAGCCGCGGGAATTCCTCGGGATGATCGTACAGGTCCTTGATGACAGGAATCACGCGCGGGCCCAGAGCCTGCCACCGATATGTGGCGGGTTCAGCGTTGCCGCTGGGATTTGCCAGCATGGTGCGCTTCACGTACGTTGCCGCCGCCTCTGGATTCGACTGAGCGATCGTCGTGTGCATCATTACTTTGATGAATTCCTCGGTGCGGTCGTGCCACGATGGCGGAATCGTGATTTCGATCTGTTCATCGGACTCGCCGCGTGCGGTGTTCTGCGACTGGCCCGGCTCGATCGGGAACCGCGTATTGATGGCCATGACCAGCACCTCGGCCCGGGCGTGGCTTGGGTTGGCCAATTGCAACTTGAGCGGCATGTCCTTGAGGATTTCTCCGCCATTGAGCACGCGCCCAGACGTCTCGACGATCCCGGCCGCCTCCGCGCCGTTGGGCGCGAATGGATTGATGAACACAGGTCCGGAAGCGCGGGCCAACTCCGTCGCCTGCTTGCCGCCCATCGACAAGTTGCCAGGGCGGAGCATGGTCGTCCAGAGCGTCCCGCCTTCCAGACTCCTTGTGTCGGTTGTCGGCTCGGCAAAGACGCGAACGTCGAATCGGGTGCCTTTGGGAGCTCCTTGGGGAACCACTGCTTCGACGATCACGACGGCGGTGTCAGCAGAGTCCAGCAGTTTTTCGGGCGAAAGCTCCCCGATCTGCTCCCCGAATTTGGGGTTGCCGACTCCGTTGCGACTGGCTTCCTGCAACATGTACTGGCGAAGCCGGGGCGCCATGTTGTGCGAGCCCGTGCCGTTGAGCCCGACGACAAGTCCGTACCCTCGGGCAATGATCGGCTGATAGCCAGGTGACGTCTGGGCCTGGTATCCACGAAGTATCGTCTCTGAACCAACCGTGCCCCGCATGATCTCGGGAACGTCGAGAGTGAACGAGGACTTTGAGCGCGTGGATGTGGATTGCGGCGGGGCTTTTTCAATGCCCGAGCAGCCCGGAAGCGACAGCGCGACTGCGGCATTCAACAGCGACGCCAGAATTCGCAGCCGAGACTGGAGGAGTGCGGATTTCAGATCCATCATCGAGCGGTTTCCGAAGGCAATGTTGGGCGCTTCTGCGTTCAGGGCCGGCAAACAATCAGGATACCGTTCCATGCCCGTTGATGCACGAAACTCCCGGAATTCCGCCGTGAATCCTTCTTCCGACTGGCCGACGGCATGCATGGCGGCTTCTTGCGCGCTAACCTTGAGCCTCGGGAAGGAGCACTCATGCGCTATGTGCGAATCGAGACCGACAACGAGATCCGGTGGATCAACCTCGCGCAAGTCGCGCGGGCGACGCTGGCCCGCCACGCAGGGAGCGAAACAGAGATCATGGCGGTGTTCTTCGCCAATCCGAACGAAGAGTGTTCGCTCCGCATCGAGGGCAACTCGAAGAAGAACGATGCGGCGATCCGCTCGTTGACCGCTGCGCTCGACGCTGCCACGCATTCGGATTGAAATCACACAACTTCCGCGCGCCGCACGCAATGGGCGATACTGGATTCGAACCAGTGACATCTGCTGTGTAAGAGCAGCGCTCTAGCCGCTGAGCTAATCGCCCCGAGATCATCATCGTATCATGCCCGTACAGGTCAGTGACACGCGCCCCACGACGTGATGATTGCCAGCAAATCGCTCACATTCACCTGCCCGTTGCCCGTCGGCGGAGGCGCGACATCGCCGATGCACGAGGCTGGAGGCGTCGGACATGAACCCCAATGTGTGATCACCGCGAGCAAATCGCCCACGTTGACTTGCCCGTCGCCTGCAGGAGCCGGCGCGATGTCGCACACGCAGATGTCCTCGCACACGTCCAGCACGAAATTCTGATTCGCATCGGCTGGCGATGCGGGTCGGAATGCGATTGAAGTCGGGTGCGTGAGGTCATCATCGCCGCGGATGAATGATCGGATGTACCT
>CAZCGB010000385.1:0-3741 GCA_964498045.1 uncultured Isosphaeraceae bacterium | reverse complement strand
GGCGTTTTTCCTCGCCCTCTCCGATGATCACCCCTAGCGGCGGTTCTTGGTAGTGCCCGATCAGGCCGTAGCGGAGATGACCATCAAGGCCGCCATCGCTCGCGTGGTGCAGCTCAACGAAGGCCAGCCGTACACCTACGACCGCGAAGCCCTGGTGAAGATGCTCGACGAAGCCCTGGCGGCATCGGCGAAGTGAGCGTCGCCATGCGCTCTGTTCTCCTTCGTGCGACTGTGAAGATCATCCGTTGAATGATCCTGACAGCAGTGTTCGATCATAACGCTGTCATGATCATCTGCGCGGATGCCAGGGAGATGCGTTCGCGCATGGAGGGCTCAACCCATTGCGCCTTGGACCAGCGAACGGCTCGACCGGTCGTCATGCGCATTCAGGATGCGTTCGGCGGGGCGTTCACCGTCACGTTCGCCTCGCTCAGGCGGCGGAAAAGCCGCATGTGCCTGCGGATCGGCCACCAGTCGTACAGAAAAATCTCCAGCGGCCTCCACAGGGCCACCCAGCCGACGATGATCAGGCTCTCGCGCAGCGTGTCGCGCATGGCGCCTTCGCCGCGGATGAGATTGCTCGCACCCACGCACGCCGCGACGAACAGCAGGCCGATCAGCATGCTGGTGCGGCCGATGCGCATGAGTTCTGAGAACTGGCGGCGTTCATGATCGGCCCGCAGCGTGAAGAAATGCCGCACCGCCTCGCGCACGTCGTGTTCGCACTGGACGCACGTGTCGACTTCCTTTGGCAGCCGGTTGAGGTGGATCACAATCTCCAGGGGGCGGTCCCGCGGCAGTTCCCGCGCCCAGCCCGTGATGAACTCTTCGGCGTCGGCGTCGAGGTCCTTGTCCAGGAACGGAGAAGGATCGAGCGAATTGAACAACTGCGTCAGGTCGTTCAACCGCAGTTCGATGCGGGCGACGTGGGGGGCGGGATGGTGGGCTGCCGCGGCTGTCATGCGTCTCGCGGAAGTCGGATCGTCGGCGCGAGTGTCATAGGATACGGCATGTTCACCGCGGCATCGACATCCGCCGCCCGTCACGCGCGCCTGGCTCTGCCTGTCGCATGCGCGCTGGCGCTCTGCGCCACCGCTTGCGGCGCAGTGCGGCACTGCGATTTCAACGGCGACGGCTTCGATGATCTGGCCATCGCCATGCCCAACCGCGACGTCGGCGCCTTCATCAACGCCGGCGCGGTGCAGGTTCTTTACGGCAGCGCGGGCGGCGTGCGGTACTCGGGCGCGCAGCTCTTCACGCAGGATTCGCCGGGCCTGCCCGATATCGCGGCGAACTCCGACCGCTTCGGCTCCGCGCTCGCCTGCGGCGACTTCAACAACGACGGCTTCGATGATCTCGCCATCGGCTCGGCCTACGACGATGTGGGTGGGAACTTCAACCGTCCCGACACCGGCAGCGTCACGGTGATCTACGGCTCGGTCAACGGCCTCGACGCAGAAGGCATCATCGACGCGCAGTACTTCCGACAAGGCGCCGCAGGCATGCGCGACAACGCCGAGACCAACGATCTCTTCGGTTGGTCCCTCGCAGCTGGCGACTTCGACGGCGACGGCTTCGACGACCTGGCCATCGGCGTGATCGGCGAGGACCTGCCGGCCGCCACCGACGCCGGAGCCGTGCAGATCATCTACGGCGACGCGAGCGGACTCGACTCCTTCGGCAACGAACTGTGGACGCTCAACTCCGGAGGCGTGCCCGAGGCATCCAACTTCGGCGATCGCCTCGGCTACGCGCTCGCCGTCGGCGACTTCAACGACGACGGCCGCGACGATCTCGCCATCGGAGCGCCGGCGCGGGCCGTCGCGCTTACGCCCGGCTTCGGCTTCGCCGACCGCGCCGGCGCGGTCTTCATCATCAAGGGATCTGTCACCGGCCTCACCGGATCGGGCTCGCAAATTTGGACGCAGAGCAGTTCCGGCATCGACGGCTTCGCCGAACCCAACGACAACTTCGGCTACGCCCTCGCCGCAGGCGACTTCAACAACGACGGCCGCGACGATCTCGCCATCGGCGAGCCCTTCGCCGAAGTCAACGGATTCATCGACGTCGGCGCGGTGCATGTGCTGTACGGAAGCAACACCGGCCTGTCCAGCGCCGGCAGCGTGTCGTTCACCGACGGCGGTTCCAACAGCAGCGGCCAGGGCGCGCTGTTCGGCTTCGCGCTGGCCAGCGGCGACTTCGATCGCGATGGCGATGACGATCTTGCCGTCAGCGCGCCCCGCCAGCCCAGCGGCTTCGTCGCCAGCGCGGGCGCAGTCTTCGTGCACAAGGGCTCGTCGTCCGACGGCTTGAGCAGTCACGCGAGCCAACTGTGGACGCAGGATTCGCAGGGCATTCACGACGCCTGCGAAACCAACGACCGATTCGGCGAAGCGCTGTGGACGGGCGACTTCAACGGCGATCATCGCGCCGACATCGCGGTCGGCTCGCCGCGCGAGGACATCGGCGCGTTCAACAACTCCGGTGCGGTCAATGTGATCTACGGAAGCAAGAACGGCCTGACCGCGCGCGGCGATCAGTTCCTCGCGCCGGGCCTCGGCGCATCGCCGCTGTCGGCGGAAGTCGGCGGGTTCTTCGGCATGCGCGTGACGGTGACGCCATGATCCCCCCCGCGCCTCCCACGAGTCCCATGCCCACGCTGCTGATCCTCGGCCCGACGGCGGGCGGCAAGTCATCCTTAGCGATCGAACTGGCGAAGCGGATCGGCGGCGAATGCCTGTCGGCCGACTCGATGCAGGTGTATCGCGGCATGGACATCGGCACGGCGAAAACGCCTCTCGGCGAGCGCGCCGGCGTGCCGCATCATCTGATCGACCTGATCGCGCCTGACGATGACTCCTTCAGCGTCGATCGCTGGCTGGAGTTGTGCCAAAAGACGATTGCGGAGGTTCGCGGGCGGAATCGCACGCCCATCATCGTCGGCGGAACCAACCTGTATGTGCAGACGCTTCTCATGGGCATCTCCGACGCGCTGCCCGCGCCGGATGAGGCGCTTCGCGCGCGGCTGAACGCGCAGCCGCTTGATGAACTTCGCGCCCGATTGCAGCAGGTCGACCCCGCAGCGGCGCAGCGCATCCATTTCAACGATCGCAAGCGCACGATCCGCGCGATCGAAGTGTTCGAGCAGACGGGAAGGCGCTTAAGCGAATTGCAGCGGCAATGGAATGCGCAGTCTCAAACCCAATCGCTCCGGCAAAGCCCAGGGATGGCTATCCCTGGGCTTTGCATCGAGGAGCAATCCATCTTCATCATCGGCCTGGAGCATTCGGTCGAGGCCATCAACCGCCGCATCAACGCGCGGGTGAAGGCGATGATTGAACAGGGCCTGATGGACGAGGTTCGCACCTTGCATGCGGCGAATCGGCTCGGCCGAAACGCTCGGGAGGCGCTGGGCTACAAGCAGATCGTCGAACACCTGGAAGGCCGCTGCCCGCTTGACGACGCTGTCGAGCAGATCAAAATCCGCACGCGGCGGTACGCCAAACAGCAGCGCACCTGGCTGCGCAGGTTCCGCACGTGGCGGCCGTCCATCTGGATGGAGGTCGGCGAGACGTCGGCGCCAGCATCGCCGCAAATCATTGCTGATCAAGCACTTGCGGCGATTGAGAACTGGTCGCGCGAACCCGGTTGCGTATAGATGATGTTGGCGGCCGTCCCGTTGACCCTGACGGAAACGGCTCGTACGCTCCGCCGCCCTTGATCCTGCTTTGCCGGGTGATT
>CAZCGB010000384.1:0-3741 GCA_964498045.1 uncultured Isosphaeraceae bacterium | reverse complement strand
CCGCTCTGCATCGCCGCTTCGGTGCGCTGCTTGAGCAGGCGGCGGAAGTTGGCGCGCTTCTTCATCTGCTCGCCGATCGACTCGCCGATGAGCTTGGCGTCGGTGTCTGGGTTGGTGATCTCGATGATCTTCACGCTGACCTTGCGGCCGGTGAGGACCTGCAGGTCGTTGGTGAGCTTCTCGATCTCCTGGCCCTTGGGGCCGATAACCAGGCCCGGCCGCGCGGTCTTGACGATGACCGTCAGCTCTTCGCGCGTGCGCTCGATGTGGATGTCCGACACGGCCGCGAAGGGCGGCGTGCGGTTGAGGCGCTTGTCCACGTACTTGCGGATCTTGTAGTCCTCGACCAGCAGTTCGGCGAACAGGGCCTTGGGCGCGTACCAGCGCGACTTGTGGGCCTCGGTGATGCCGACGCGGAAACCGAATGGATGTGTCTTCTGTCCCATGAGGTGCTCGAGAGGGTTTCTTCGTGCTGAGTGCGTGCGTCAGTTCTTTTCCGCGACGGCGATGGTGAGGTGGCTGGTGCGCTTCATGATCGAATGAGCGCGGCCGCGATCCTTGGGCTGAAAGCGCTTCATGGTCGGACCCTTGTCAACGCGGCTCTCGCTGACAATGAGGCTCCGGACGTCGACGTCGGCTTCCTCCGCGTTGGCGACCGCGCTCTTGAGCACGGTCTTGAAGTACCACGCGGCCCGCTTCTTCGAAAGGTCGAGCTGCGTCAGCGCATCCTCAACGCGGCGGCCGCGAATGAGGTCGGCCACGAGCTGCGCCTTCCGAGGCGCGATTCGTGCAAAGCGATGTACTGCTGAGTAAGCCATGAGTTTTGCCGTGAAAGAGTGCTGCGTACTGAGTGCTGAAAACCGAATGCCAAGCTCGATCGATTAACCCTTGCCGCCCTTGCCGCCACCAGCGCCTCCGCCCTTGCCACCCGCCGCCGGAGCCGGAGCAGCCCCTTCCGAAGCCACGCCTTCCTTCTTGTTGGTGTGGCCCTTGAACATGCGGGTGTGGCTGAATTCGCCGAGCTTGTGGCCGACCATGTCTTCGGTCACAAAGACCGGAATGAACGCCCGGCCATTGTGAACGTCGAATGTGTGACCAACGAACTCCGGCACGATCGTGCACGAACGAGCCCATGTCTTGATGGACTGCTTGCGATTGGCGGTGTTGAGGCGCTCCACCTTGCGGTAGACGCTTTCAACAACGTACGGGCCTTTCTTGCTTGATCGTGACATGGGGTTTCAGAAGTCAGAGGTCGAAGTTCGGGAGTGTGTGACAAAGGTCCTGCGTGCCGTCTTGCGCTTACACCTTCAACTGGCCGTACCGCTTGCTGAAGCGACGACGAATGATGCGGTTGTCGGACGCCTTGCCGGGCTTGCGCGTGTGGCCGCCCTTGGCCTTGGTGCCCGCCTTGTTGACCGGCGTGCGGCCGCCCTTGCTGCGGCCTTCGCCGCCGCCCATCGGGTGGGCGTGGTGGCTCATCGCCATGCCGCGCGTCTTGCCGCGACGGCCCATCCAGCGGTTGCGGCCGGCCTTGCCCAGCGAAACGTTCTGATGATCGATGTTGCCGATCTGGCCGATTGTCGCGCGACAGTCGAGCGACACCTGGCGAATCTCGCCCGAAGGAAGCACGAGCGTAGCCCACTGGCCTTCCTTGTTGGAGAGTCGCGCGCCTGAACCGGCGGAACGGCACATCGCGTTCTTCTTGCCCGGCTCAAACTGGATGTTGTGGACCGTGAGGCCTGTGGGAATGTGCCGCAGCGGCATGCAGTTGCCGTTGTCGGGATCGATCATCTTGTCAGAGGAGATCACCGCATCGCCATCCTTGATGCCCTTGGGCGCGAGGATGTAGCGTCGCTCGCCATCGGCATACTCCAGCAGCGCGATGTGGCAGGTGCGGTTGGGGTCGTACTCGACGCCGATGACCTTGGCGGCGACGTCGTCCTTGTTGCGACGGAAGTCGATGACGCGGTAGCGGCGCTTGTGCCCGCCGCCCATGCCGCGGCAGGTGGCCTTGCCCTGGACATTGCGGCCGCCGGTTCGGTTGATCGCTCGCAGCAGGCCCTTCTCAGGCTCGCGCTTGGTGACCTCGACGTGCAGGTTCACCGACGCGTTGCGTCGGGCGTTGGTCGTCGGTTTGTAGATTCGGATGGCCATGGGTTGTCAGAGGTCAGAAGTCAGGGTTCGGCGATCGATCACGCTTGCGGTTTCGCGTCGCGACGAATCAGAACAGTTCGATCTTGTCCTCGGGATGAACCTTGACCACCGCCTGCTTGCGGTGGCCGACGCGGAACTTGCCGTACTTGTTGCGCTTCATGCGGCCCTTGCGGGTCTGCGTGGCGACGCTGAGCACACGCACGTCGTACAACTTCTCGACTGCGGACTTGATCTCATCCTTGGAAGCGGACGGCGACACCTCGAAGCCATAGCGATTGAATTCGCCGGCGACAAACGTGTTCTTTTCCGTGACCAACGGACGCTTGATGACGTTCGCGTGACTCATGTCGCAGCAGCCTCCTTTTTCGCCTTCTTAGCGGGAGCCTTCGCTGCCGCCTGCGGCTTCGCGGCCTTCTTCGCAGGTGCTTTCGTCGCGGCTTGCGGTTTCGCGCCAGCCGTCGACTCCGCGTCACCCTGGGCATCCGCCCACAGCGTGCCGTCAATGAATTTCTTCAACGATTCGCGCTCAACCACAACGAACCGATGGTTGAGCAGCTGGAACACGTTCAACTGGTCGGCGCGAACGGTCGTGCAATCGCTGATGTTGCGGGCCGAGAGCAGAGCATTCTGATTCGAACCGTCGAGCGCGACCAGGCATGTGCGGTTGATGCCGACGGCGTCGAGCATCGCGCGGAAGTCCTGGGTGCGCGGCTTGGCGAAGTTCAGGGAGTCGAAGCACTTTACTTCGCCATCCACGAGCTTCGCCAGCAACGCATTGCGGTTGGCCAGGCGTCGCATCTTCTTGGGCATTTCCTGGCGGAAATCCTCGCGGGTGCGGAGCTTCGCAAACGTCACGCCGCCACCCTTGCGAATGTTGGTTCGCACGGTGCCGGCGCGGGCGTTACCCGTGCCTTTCTGCTTGTAGAGCTTGCGCGTCGAGCCTTCGACGCGGCTGCGGTTCTTCGTCCGGGCCGAGCCCTGACGCTGGTTCGCATGGAACATCACGAACGCCTGCTTGAGCAGCGCGTGACGCACCTCGCCTCCGAGTTGAGCTTCGTCGATGGCAAGCGCATCGACCTGCTTGCCAGCCATGTTGTAAATGGGCAGTTCAATCATTGTTCTTGATTCACCTTGACGATCCCGCGTAAGCGGAAGGCCGTCATTTCGCCTCACCCTCCGGCATCCGATGTGTCCGCTTGATTGAATTCACACGCACGCAGCGGTGAAACGGACGAAGTGGATGGCGGCAGGGGTATTGACTCGGTTCTCAGTATCTTGTCGCGATCGTGTGGTTCCTCCCCTCCACTGTTGCGCTCTTGCGCGAACTGCGGGGGGCGGCCTTCACGATTCACCGGCTTCAGCCGGCTTCGGCAACTTTCCTCGCTTTCGCGCGGCCCAGGCGAACCGCTTCTCGAATGAACAAAACCGTCTGATTCGGCCCGGGCACAGGGCCCTTGACCAAAATGAGATTCTTGTCGGCGTCGATCGCCACCACGTCCAGGTTGCGGAGCGTCACGCGCTCGTTGCCCATCTGGCCGGGCATCTTCTTCCCCTTCTTGGGTTTGGGGCCCCAACCGCGGTTGGTCG
>CAZCGB010000383.1:0-3751 GCA_964498045.1 uncultured Isosphaeraceae bacterium | reverse complement strand
GCGCTGATCGCCACGCAGCGAGACCTGGATCGACATCTGGACGATCTTCGCGCCGCTGGCCGCTTCGCCTACGACACCGAGTTCATCGGCGAGCATTCCTATCACGCCAAACTCTGCGTCGTGCAGACGGCGACAACCTCAGCGGTCGCCATCATTGATCCGCTGGCGCAACAAGTTGATCTTCGCGGGATGTGGGAACTGCTTGCTGACGAATCTGTCGAAAAGGTGGTGCACGCGGGCGAGCAGGACCTCGAGCCGGTGCTGCGCCATGTGAACAAGCCGCCCGCGAACGTGATCGACACGCAGGTCGTCGCGGCATTCTCAGGCCTCGGGTTTCCGGTCGGCATGGCGAAGATGATTCGGGAATTGCTCAACGTCGATCCCGGCGCTGGCCTGACTTTCAGCCAGTGGGATCGCCGCCCGCTGACCAGGGTGCAAACGCTGTACGCCGCGAACGATGTGCGGTACCTGCCGCTGTTGCGCGAAACGCTGGTCGAGAAGTCCAAGTCGGCGGGGAATCTGGAATGGGCCGTGGACGAATGCCGCGCCCTGTGCGCAGCGGAACGGTATCGCGTCGATCCGGTTTCGCAGCGGCAGCGCGTCCGCGGCGTCGAGGCGCTCTCGCCGCGCGAACTGCTGGTGCTGACTGAACTCATCGCGTGGCGCGAGCGGGCGGCGGAAGAAGCCGATGTTCCGCCCCGCGCACTGGTGCGCGACGGCATCCTGCTGGACATGACCTACAACCCGGTGCGAAGTGTGCCGGAGCTCGATCGGGTGAGCGGCCTGCCGCGCCCTGTCGAACAGCGGTGGGGGCAGGCCATGGTGGAGGCGACGCGCAGGGGGCTGGAAGCGCCGCTGGATGAAAGCGTGAAGCATGCGCCGTTTGATCGCTGGGCCCATCGCCGCAAGGTCGACAAACTCTGGGAACGGGCGGCGGCAGCATGCACAGCGCGCGGCGTTGATCCGGCCATCGGCATCAGCAAACGGGAAGTCGGCAACTTCATCCGCTCGCTGGAACTTGGAGCCGAACGAGAGCACGCCGCCGGCCGACTGCTGCGCGGCTGGCGCAAGGAGCTTTTCGGCGCGATGATCGATGAGTATGCCACAGCGCAACAGGCCGGATAGTCGCGAGACTTCATCGTGGCATGCGCCTGCGTCTTGTGCTACACCATTCGCATGAGCGATTCGAAGCGCATCGGGTTCATCGGCACGGGGGTGATGGGGCAATCCATGGCCGGTCACCTGATGACTGCCGGCCATTCGCTCACCTTGCACACGCGCACCAAGGCCAAGGCCCAGCCGCTGCTTGATCGCGGCGCCCAATGGGCGGATTCGCCCGCCGCCGCCGCCGATGGAGCCGATCTCGTCATCTCCATGGTCGGTTATCCGCACGACGTTGAGGAAACCCATCTGGGCGAGCGGGGCACGTTGCGCGCCAAAGCACTTCCGAAAGTGATCATCGACATGACCACGAGCCAGCCGAGCCTGGCGGTGCGGATCGCCGAGGAGGCGGCGGATCGCGGCGTGGGCAGCCTCGACGCTCCGGTCTCCGGCGGCGACATCGGCGCACGGAACGCCACGCTTTCCATCATGGTCGGGGGCGATCAGCAGCACTTCGACCTTGCCCTGCCGATCCTGCGGATCATGGGCAAGAACATCGTGCTGCAGGGCAGCAGCGGCGCTGGGCAGCACACCAAGATGGTGAATCAGATCCTCGTCGCCGCCAGCATGATCGGCGCGTGCGAAGGCCTGCTGTACGCGCGCAAGGCCGGGCTTGATCCGCTGAAGGTGATCGAATCGGTCGGCGCGGGCGCGGCGGGTTCATGGACGATCAACAACCTTGGCCCGCGCATCGTGCGCCGCGATTTTGAGCCGGGCTTCTATGTCGAACACTTCCTGAAGGACCTCGGCATCGCGATGGAAGAAGCCGATCGCATGCGGCTGGATCTTCCCGGACTGGCGCTGGCGAAAAAGCTGTATGAACACGTTCGGCAGCAGGGATTGGAACGCAAGGGCACGCAATCGCTGATGCTCGCGCTCGAGCGGATGAACAGCGCACCACAATGACGTGATTGGGAATGCTTACGGCGCGACGCCGCCCATCGAATCATTCTTCTTCGCCCCGCCGCGAATTCCCGGCGTCTCTTCGGTCCAAAGCTGATCGGGCACGCTGCTCAGGCCGGCGTTGACGCCGTAGAGCACATGCACCGCGCCGGCATTGTCGATGACGGTCGCGGTTCCGTCCACGCCGACATCCTCGCCCGGCACGCCGCAGGCGACGTCATCGTGCCCGTTGGCGTCGAAGTCACCCATCGCCAGCGAAGAGCCGAATGCGTCATCCTTTTCGCTCACGTCCGTGATGCCATCGGAGTTCTGATGCCAGAACTCGCCGCCGCTGGCAGCCAATCCGGAACCGCCGCCAAAGAAGACGTTGATCGCGCCGCAGCCGTCGCGGTTGCCGATTTTCTCGCCCGGCACGCCGACGACAAGGTCAGCGAACCCATCGGCGTCGATGTAGCCGCTCGCCAGGGCCGAGCCGAACGCGTCTCCGCGCTGCCGACCATCGGGAACGCTGGAGTTGTTCTGCTGCCAGACCTGGTTGCCGGTGAGTTTGAGCCCGCCAGCCCGGCCGTACAACACGTGTACAAGCCCGCAATCCAGCACTTCGCTGGTGTCTTCACCGGGCACGCCGATGGCGAGGTCGTCGAAACCGTCGTCGTTGAAGTCGCCCGCGGCGAGCGCCGCGCCGAAAGCGTCGCCCGACTCGCTGCGATTGCCGATCCCCGTGTTGTCCTGACTCCAAAGCTGACAGGTGGTATTGTCGAGTCCGTCGGTGTCGCCGTAGATCACATGCACCGCGCCAGAGCGGTAGCCGCCATCAAGCGCTTCATCGGGTGAGCCGACGACCAGGTCAGCTTTGCCGTCGCCGTTGAAATCACCCATCGCCAGCGTCTTTCCAAAGTGATCGGCGATCTCGGCCGCATCGGCGATCGATGCACTGTCTTGGGTGATGTACAGGTTGCCGGTCGCGGTGATGCCTGAGACCGAGCCCAGCAGCACCGCCACTCCACCTGCCTGAATGACGGATCCGACGCTCTTGTTCGGCGCGCCGATGGCGAGGTCATCAAAGCCATCGTCGTTCAGGTCACCGCTCGCCAGCGCGGTTCCGAACGCATCATTTTCTGCGCACGAACTTCGAACATCAGGTTTGTTCTGATGCCAGACTTGAACTGTTGCAACGTCGATGCCCGAGGCTGATCCATACAGCACGAACACCGCTCCGGCATGCTCCTGGTTGGCGACTTCGCGGCCGGGAACGCCGATGGCGAGATCGTCGAATCCATCGCCGTTGAAGTCGCCGGCCGCCACCGCTGCGCCGAACTGGTCATTTTTTCCCGGAGCGCCCGGAAACGGCTCCAGGCCTTCGTGCAGAAATTGGTTTCCCAATGCCTGATCGGCGCTCAGCCGTGCGCTCGATCCATAGATGATGTGCACCGCTCCGGCGTCATTCTGGCCCGCGATGTCCTCGCCCGGCACGCCGATCGCCAGGTCGGCAAAGCCGTCGTTGTTGAAATCGCCCGTCGCCTGCACGCCGGCGGGCGCGAAGGCGGAAAAGGACAGGGCGGCTGCTCCAGCGACAACGGCGAATGGTCGGTGCATGCACAAACTCCGGTTGGGGGCGGCCGCTGCGGCCGACCCGATTGAAGCATCGTAATCGATCGTATCCGCTCGTCGCGATCAATCTTCCAGC
>CAZCGB010000382.1:0-3753 GCA_964498045.1 uncultured Isosphaeraceae bacterium | reverse complement strand
GCCTCGATCGCTGCTCCTTGAGCCGGTCGCTGCCAAGCAGCCCTAGGGCGGATTCGGCAAATGTGGATCGCCCTTGCCGGACGCCTTGAGATCGGTTCCGAACGGATTTACGCCAGAATCCAATTGTTTCAGCGCGCACCAACGGATTCGGTGAAGGCTTCCTCACTCCACGTCAGCCGTGAACCCGCTCTCGACGTTGCGCCTGTCAACCTGGCATGAGCAGATCGCAGCCGGTTGTGGCTGATTCTGCGCCGTTTGGCCGATGCACTGGGCATGAATGAACGCTACTGGGACGCGCTCGCGCCGGTGTATCTCGATCAGGTGCACGATTCGCTCGCGTGCGACCGCGAAGGCGTGCTGCGACGCCGGCTGGATGCGCTGGCTTCGAATCACCACGGCGCCGTGGATTTCGGATGCGGCGTCGGACGCTACCTTCGCGCGCTCTCGCCGCGCTTCAAGATCGTGCACGCGCTCGATCATTCGCAGCGCTGCATTGATCGCGCCAGGCGCGAGCATGCGGACCTCCGCAACATCATCTACCGCAAGGCCGACCTGTCCAAGCCGCTGCCGCAATGGAAGCGGCAGCGCGTCGGCGTGTGCATGAACGTCCTCATCGCGCCGTCGCACGATCTCCGCGCGCGCATGCTGCGCACCATGCATGATGCGCTGCTGCCCGGCGCGCATCTGCTGCTGCTGGTGCCCGCGCTGGAATCGGCCCTGTACGTGGACACGCGCCTGGTGGAATGGAACATGCGCGACGGCATGTCGCACGCGCGAGCCGTGCGCGCCGCGATGCACGATGAAGGCGATGCCCACGGCCCCGCTGCGGCAGGCATCATCGAGTGCGGCGGCGAACCGACCAAGCACTACCTGCGGGAAGAGGCCATCGTGCTGCTGCGCGGCGCGGGCTTCGACGTCGAGGACGTCGAGCGCGTGCCCTACGCATGGTCGGAGGTCTTCACGCATCCACCGCGCTGGCTGCGCGATCCCTATCCCTGGCACTGGCTGCTGATGTGCCGGCGGATCGGAAAGCATGCCTGAAGTTCACGACCGCCCGCACGGATGTCATTCGATCTCCGCGCCGCCCGCCTCGACGCCCGGACCGAGGAATCTCTCGAGTCGGATGCCGCCATCGCGAGCGATGGTCACACTGCACGCCCCATCGCGCACAGTGACCATGCGCTCGCGATGCGCCATCTCCGCCGCCCAGCGGTCGCGCTGCCAGCGCGTCCATCCCGTCGATTGCAGCACGACTTCGGGCCCCACGCGTTCGACGAACTCCACAGCCGCGTCGTGATAACTGCCGTGATGCGGCAGCTCCATGACGTCGGCACGCAGATCAGCGTCCGGCGTCATCAGCATGGCCATCGCCTTCGCCTGGATGTCGCCGCACAGCAGCACGCGCCGCGCTGCGGCCGTCACGCGCAACACCATGGATGCGTCATTGATGCGCTCGAACGGCTCGCTCGCCGGCGGATGCAGGCATTCCACCTCGCAGCCGCCAAGCGTCCATCGCGCGCCGGCGTGCGTCTCCACCACATGCACGCGCTCGGCCGTCAGTTGCGCGAGCATGTACGCCATCGAAGACAGCGGATCGGCCTGGGCCGCGTCGAGGAACTGCGGCGTCACGCGCAGTTCCCCCACGTCGAACTCCTGCGCGATCTCCACCACCGCCGAATAGTGGTCGAGATTGGCGTGGGTGATGCAGATGCGATCGACCCGGCGGACACCCAATTGCCGCATCGCGGGGATGATCGACCGTTCGCCCGCGTTGAGGTCCGTGCTGGAACCTGCGTCGAAGACCATTGTCTCGCCGCCCGAGCGCAGGACGTAACACGACCCGTCGCCCACCGCGAGCATGTCGATGCGCAGCAGCGGCGCGTCCTCGCCGCGCCACGACGGCAGAGGAAGTAGCGGCCAGACGAGCCACACAGCCAGCGCGATCAGGCACGCCAACTTCGCGCGCTTCATCACCCGACGCTCATGCCTGCGGCCGAGGCTCCACCAGCACACGCATGCGACGGCCAGCAGCGACCACAGCGTTGAAGGCGGCGGCACGTTTACGCACGACAGCGGCAGGCCATCCACCGCATGCACCATCGCCAGCAGCACGTCGGCGGAGATGGTCAGCGGCACGCCGAGCACAAGCGCGGCGCTGGGGAAGACGGCGCTGAGGATGATCTTCACGTACCCCAGCGCGAGGATGACCGCTGACAGCGGCACGGCGACGATGCTCATGGGAATGCCCGCCAGCGCGATGGTGCCGAAGTGGTACGCCGCGATCGGCGTCGCCACCAGCCATGCGGTCACCGTCACCGCCAGCCCGGACTTGAGCCATTGGCCGAGCATCTCGCCGGTGGTCGCCGCCTCGGGATTGTGCGGCCCGAACCAGCGGCGGCGCACGGCGGGCGAAAGGTACAGCAGCGCGAGCACGACGCCGTATGTCAGTTGAAAGCCGGGGTTGAACAGTTCATCGGGCCTCCACAGCAGCAGGATGATCGCGCTGAGCGACACCAGGCCGCCGACGCGCAGGCGTCTTCCGAACGCCATGCCCAGGCATCCGGCGATGGTCATCACCCCCGCGCGAAGCACCGGCATGCGGGGCTCGACGAGCGCCAGGTACAGCAGCACCGCGACGATCACGATCCACCCGTGCCAGTTGTGCGCGCCGCCGAAGAGCCGCGCAACCAGCAGCACGAATCCAGCGAGCACAGCCAGGTGGAAACCGCTGATGGCGAGGATGTGCGCCAGGCCGACGCGCTGGAATGATTCGTTCACCGCATCGATCTCGGCGTCGCGCTCGCCCAGCAGCAGGCTCACCAGCATCGCGTCGCGCGCAGGGCGGTCGCTGTCGGGCAGATCAGCCAGCAGCCAGGCGTTGGCGCGGCGGCGCATGTCATCGCGCCAGTTGAGGAACCATGACAGCACCGCTCCGCGGCTGGCGGGCGTGATCGTCACCAGATCGCGCCCGCTGACGGTGAGGATGCCCGCCTGCCCCAGCGACTTGGCGTACTGGCGGAAGTCGAACTCGCCGGGGTTGCGCGGCATCGCCGGCCGCAGCAGGAACCCCGTCACGCGCACGGTGTCGCCGGCATGAAACGGCGGCAGCGTCTGGTCCACGCGCACCAGCACCGCGCCGCGCGTGGGAATCGGATCGCCCGCGCTGGGGATGAGCCGCTCGACGGTCATCGGAAAATACGTGGACTGCCCGCGGTAGTCGTAGCGCGCCAGCGAACCACTGGTGCGCGAGCGCAGTTCCGGCCCGCGCGTCGCGACGCCTTCCAATCGCACAAGCGTTGATTCATCGCCGATCAGAGCCGCGAGGTCATCCGGCGCGGCGCAGTCGAGCTTGAGCCTGACCCATGCCGCGCCGAAGAACATCATCGCCGCCAGCAGCGTCAGCATGCACGCGCTGCCGCGGCGGGCGATGCGCAAGGCAAAGGCGACGACTACGCCGCCCGCTGAGCCGATCAGCCATGGCCAGAACACCGGCGAGGTCTGGTTCCAGCCGATGGCCAGACCGATCGAGAGCGCCCCGGCGAGCAGCGTCATGCCCAGTCCGCTGACGGGAAGGCCCCACAGGGACAATCTGCCGATGACATCGCCGTTGCCGGAGCCATGGCCGGTCGAGCGCTCCGCGCCGGCGACAGTCGATGTCTGATCGCGCTGGCCGAATGTCTCGCGCCCGAGATCGCCCATGCGACGCATCGTGCGGGATTCAGCGGCGATTGGCAAGCACAGCGGGCCGCAAAG
>CAZCGB010000381.1:0-3773 GCA_964498045.1 uncultured Isosphaeraceae bacterium | reverse complement strand
CAAACGGATTGCCAAGTGGTTCGGATACTTCTGGGAGTCCACGGGTGATGGCCGCGATCTCGCCGCCACATCCCGTCTGTGGAGCGCCGGCCGGATGTCGGCGCTGCTCCCGGGAAACATGAACGTGTGATCTGCAACGTGTGATTGGATCGCCGAATCGGCTCCACTCACCGAGGAAACAACCGCCCGTTGGGGCGGCAGGATGATCCTTCTGTTCCATTGGATCTGAAAGCCGCAATCCAACGTTCGGTGCAACGGAGTGCTCTGCATGAACCAGTACTTTGTCCGCGGCTTCGCCGCACTGCTCGTATTGATGATCGCTTCAGACCTCTACGCCGGCCCCACGCCGGTCATCACCGCCGGGTACGGGACCTCCGGCCTCGCCCCCTACACCGTTCACGTTCATGGCGTGAACACCGGCTTCACCGTCGGAGATCGCCTGACCGGCCTCTTCGAATGGGACTTCGGCGACCCCAGCGGCGTGCACAACAAAATCATCGGCACCAACGCCGCGCACATCTTCGACAATCCGGGCGCCTACACCGTTCGGCTCACCGTCACCGATCAGGATGGCGTGAAGGCGTCGTCAACAATCACAGTCAATGTCGCCGCCGACACGCGCCAGACGATTTACGTCGCGTCGAACGGCAACGACGCCAACACGGGCGCTTCGGAAAGTTCGCCGGTCAAGACCGTCACTCGCGCCTCCCAGTTATTAAGCGCAAACAAGAAGGTGCTTTTCCGTCGCGGTGATACGTTCGATCAGACCGGCAGCCTCTTCATCAACTACGCCAATGTCACCGTCGGAGCTTACGGTTCCGGCAACAAGCCCGTGCTGCGCTGGACAGCCGGTTCAAGCGGATACCCCAGCCTGATCCTCATGCACGATCAGACCCGGGCCGCGGTCATTCAGGACCTGAGCTTCACCACGGTGTATTCCCCCAGCACCACCGCTCCAAGAGGCATTCACCCGGAAGGGCAGAATGTCTCGGTTCGACGCTGCGACTTCGCCAACCTCGCCGACGCCATGACCGCTGAAGGCACGGTGTGGGGCTGGATGACCCAAGGCAACACCGCCAGCGTGATGGGCAGCTACTTCGTGTGGGGCCAGGGAGCCGACCACACGCATATGGACAACGTCTCGGCGGGATCGCTCAACGAGCACACCATGCGCTGCGCCGGCGTGAACCGCTTCTACATCGGGTACAGCGACCTGACCAACACCATCAAGACCAACATCTGGTGCATGCTCGGCGAAGACGCGTACGTGGCCCGCAACACGCTTCGCACCGGCCGCATCATCGCCGGGCCGAACTTCGCATACTCCGATCCGGCCCAGCGCTTCCCGCGCGTGGTCATGGAAGGCAACACGCTGCTCGGCACGCAGGTCGTGCTGTATCCGGGAGCTGAGCACATCATGATCCGGAACAACTACGTGGATTCCGGATCCCTCGAGGCGTTCTCCATCTGGGGATACCTCTCCAGCGTCAGTCGCACCGTCGATGACGTGCGCGTGCTGAACAACACCGCGTACAACAACGGCACGCAGTACGGCCGCTTCCTGAAACTCGGCGACGGGGCGACGCACATCACGGCCATCAACAACCTGTACCACGCGCCGAATCTCAATTCCAATTACGCGGGCTCGAACGCGTACACCGAGGACAACAGCCTCGACACCAACTACTTCAACAACAACCTCTGGGCCACGCCGCGCACCGGCACCAACGTCCATTTCTTCACGACGACCGGATATTCGGTCGCGCAATGGGACGCGCTGCCGCAGGTCGGCACCGAGCAATACCGCCTGTTCAACGGCAGCGACCTCACCGCCAGCCACACGCCGACGTTCAATGCCAGCGTCGGAATCCGCGCGCCAGGCGTCCTGACGGATTTCAACGACGCCTATCGCCCGAGCGGCAACGTCATGACCGTTGGAGCCGTGGAACTCAATCCCGGTTCGGGCGGAGGCAATCCCCCGCCCCCGCCGCCACCTCCTCCGCCGCCACCGCCACCGACCAACTCCATCGTCTTCAACATGCAGGATGGCACGGGTTGGGCTGTGCAATCGTCGAACATCACCGGCGGGGCCTGGGAACGCGGAGTCCCCGCGGGCGACGGCAACCGCGGTGATCCACTGCATGACTACGACAGCTCCGGCCAATGCTGGCTCACAGGCAACAGCCTCGGCAACTCCGACGTCGATGGCGGACCGACCGTGCTGACATCTGCCGCCATCAACGCCTCCAGCGGCAACGGAAGCACCATCGCCAGCTATGCCGCCTGGTTCTACAACGAGAACGTCGCCGATGGCGACCGGTTGCGCGTGGAGATCTCCAACAACAACGGCCAGACATGGCAGTACGTGCATGACATCGCCGAGACCGGCGGCTGGCATGTGTTCGCATTCCGCGTCGCTGACTTCACCACTTGCACGTCACAAATGAAGCTGCGCTTCACCGCCACCGACAATCCCAACAACTCCGTCACCGAAGCAGCCATCGACGATGTCCGCATCTGCTTCAGCGGCTGCGCCACCGCCAACGTCACCCACGGCCTGGGCGATGTGAACAACGATGGCTCGGTCAACACGAACGATCTTCTCGCTGTCGTCGGCGGCTGGGGTTCATGCACCTGTCCGGCCGACCTCGACCGCAACGGCGTCGTGAATGTGGCGGACCTGATGCAGGTTGTCGCCAACTGGCATTGATCGCAGCCTCGTCGATCTGAGTTCGTCTTCCCTACTGGGGTCCGCATGCGCCTGCGTGTGCGGACCCCGGCATTTTTTTCCCAACACGTCGGCGACGTCGTTGTCGCGATTGGCCGCGCACGGGCCCGGGGCTAACCTTGGCCCATGCATGACCTGCCGCTCTTGACGACCATTGCCGCGGCCTTCGCCGCCGCATGGGTGTTCGGCCTCATCACGCAGCGCATCGGCCTTTCGCCCATCGTCGGCTATCTGCTGGGCGGGGTCGCCATCGGCCCGTACACGCCCGGTTTCGTCGGCGACGGCGACATCGCGCACCAGCTTTCCGAAGTTGGCGTGATCCTGCTCATGTTCGGCGTCGGGCTGCACTTTCACCTGAAGGACCTGGTCGCTGTCAAAGGCGTCGCCATTCCCGGCGCGCTCGGGCAGAGCCTTATCGCCACGCTCGCGGGGATGCTGGTCTTTTCCATCTTCGGCTGGCCGCTGAACCAGGGGCTGGTGATCGGTCTGGCTATGGCGGTCGCCAGCACCGTCGTGCTGCTGCGCGTGCTGATGGATCAGGACATGCTCAACACGGTGCATGGCCACGTCGCGGTCGGCTGGCTCATCGTCGAAGACATCCTCACCGTGCTGGTGCTGGTGCTTGTGCCGGTGCTGGGATCGGGGACGGCTGATTACATAGATCAAGTGGCAACAACGATGGCTGCGTCCGCAACGACGATGGCGACGAGCGCGCCAACGGCGAACAATCCCACCGGCCTGATAGCCTTCACGTGGGCTGTCGGCAAGCTCATCGCGCTGGTGCTCATCGTGTTGCTCGCCGGGTCAAAAGTCGTACCATGGGTTCTGACGCAGGTCGCCAAACTGCGCTCACGCGAACTCTTCACGCTCACCGTGCTGGTGCTGTCGATCACGGTGGCGGTGTTCTCGGCGACGGTCTTCGGTGCTTCAATCGCGCTCGGCGCGTTTCTCGCGGGCATGGTGGTGGGCCAGTCGCCGGTGAGCCATCAGGCCGCCGCCGACGCCTTGCCCATGCGCGACGCCTTCGCGGTGCTGTTCTTCGTCT
>CAZCGB010000380.1:0-3786 GCA_964498045.1 uncultured Isosphaeraceae bacterium | reverse complement strand
CTACGACGTGCCGGTGAACGCGGCGGAAGAGAACGCCGGCGGCAGCGTCGCCACCGCGACCGCGACCGCCACTGAGAAGTTCACGGTTCGCGTCATCTGCGATCCCAAGTCGTACCTGTACCTCAACGGCACGAACATCGACTACAAGACCGACGGCATCATGCACTCGGGCTTCGCGTTCAACAACCCCAACGCCACCAGTTCCTGCGGCTGCGGTTCGAGCTTCAGCGCGTGAGTTTGACTGAACATCTGTGATCAATCGTTCGCTGACGCCCACGCATTGAATGCGTGGGCGTCTTCGTTGGGTGAAGTATCATCGGCGCGTGCCATCACCGCTGATCCTGATCCACATTCCGAAGACCGCGGGCACGACGCTCAGCCAGATGCTGCGACTGCGGTTCGGGCTTGCGCCGGCGAACTGGCTTCGGCACGCGCGGACGCTGGGGTATTACCACCTGGGCTATGCGAGGCCTGAACACATGGATGCGCGATTGGAGCGCATCGCCGCGCTTGCGCCATCGCAGCGGCGGCAGGTGCGGTTCTTCGCTGCGCATTCAGGATTCGGATTGCGGGATCGCCTGCCCGAGTCGATGCGCTCGGACGCCGCGTACATCACCGTGCTGCGCGAGCCGGTGGCGCGCATGGTCTCGACCTTTCATCACCTGCGCAGCGAGGGCCGCCTGCCCGCTGACGCGCCGCTGCGGAATTACCTCGATCTGCGCAAGCACTTCGGGCTCTTCAAGTTCGACAACTGCCAGACGCGCTATCTGGCGGGCGAGAACGGCGTGGCGATCGACGTGCCGCCCGGCGAATGCACGCGCGACATGCTCGAACTCGCCAACAACAGGCTCAGGCACGAACTCCTCTGGTTCGGCGTCACCGAGCGGTTCGATGAAAGCGTGCTGCTGCTGGCCGACATGATCGGCTGGCGGAAGCCGCGCTACGTCAGGGCCCGCGTGACCAGTGCGCGCAATCGCATGGAAGCCATCGACGATCAAGCCCTGCTGGAGATGCGGGAGCTCAACGCGCTGGACATCGAACTGCACGCGCATGCGATGCAGCTGCTGGATGCGCGGATCCGGGCGCAAGGCGAGTCGTTCGCAGCGCGAGTCGAGCGCTTCAGGCGCGACAACGCCCGGCACGCGCGAATCCGCGGACCGATCAGCGCCGCGATGCCCGCAGCGCGCAAAGCCCTGCAACGCCTCGGGGTGTTGCGCTGAGGATCAGTCGATCTTCGCATCGCCCGGGTCGACTTCGTCGCCCGAGCCGAAGAGCATGCGATCAAGGCTCAGCGGCCCCGCGCCGGTGAGCAGCACGCCGAAGGCCAGCACGAACATCGACGCCTGGATGTACGCCACCATGCCCTTCATCGGGTCCATGGCGAAGACGCGCGGGTCGGTCTGGAAGATATGGTTCGCGCTCATCGACGTCAGGTAGAACGCCACGCCCATCGCGATGGAGAGTCCCAGGCCCCAGATGCGGCTGAACAGGCCCAGCAGCAGCATCGCGCCGCCGATGAGTTCGGTAAATGCCGCCAACCGCGCCTGCCACAGCGGGTACGGGAAGTTATTGGCATGCAGCATGAGCGTGAGCTTGTGCAAGGCCTGCGCGGTGTACGTCCCCGGCGGCAGCGGCTCCTGCGGCGGGGTCTGCGGAGCGGGATTGAGGACAATCGGCGCGGTGGTCGTCGGCGCAGGCGCAGTGGCGGCTTGCCCGGAAGACGATTTCGCATCGCCAGTTCCCGTCCCCGGAGGTGGTTCCTGCGGGTTGTATCGCGCCAGCACGTACCGCACCGAAGCTCCTTCCAACGCGCCTGAAGCATCAGCGGTGGTCTTGGCCGGGGCGGGATCAGGAGTCACCCCCAGGGCGCGAAGCTCGTTGGCTTCATCGGCGGTGAACTCGGCATTGACGAAAACCTTGTTCCAGCCGGCGGGGATGAACACGGCCGCCAGCACGATTCGAGCGAGGGTTGGAACGATGGCGACGCCGGCGTATTGGGAGAAGGTCATGGGTGCTCCGTCGAACTCCCCGGGAATGCCGGGGGCAATTGGAACGCAAGGGAATACTTCGCACGATCAAACCGTCGATATCATCCTATGAAGTTCGGGCCAGCCTCGCGGGCGTGGCGGAACTGGCAGACGCGCGGGATTTAGGTTCCCGTGGGGCAACCCTTGCAGGTTCGATTCCTGTCGCCCGCATTCGCACCCACCCCGCCCCCCCACCCCCATCTCCAATGTTGGGGGGCGGCGACCCGCTTCGCGCCCGGAGACTTGTTCCGAAGCCCCGGGCCGGCGTTTCGCAACGCACTGGAAATTGCATATACGAAAGGTGTTTTTGGGCCACCAGCGACTTTTTGAAATGGGCCGCAACCGCCGATGTGCCTCGTGCGGAATCAAAGTGTCGGCCGTCGCAAGCGGCTGGCCCCCTCCAAGAAAAACTCCTTAGAAACGTCCCCGTCGTACGAGCAGAGCAGGCTGGGCGTGCCGGGCTCTGGCGACGGGGTTTTTCTTTTTTGCAGTTTCGCCGCGACGGGCTTTCATCGAATCACGCGGACTGACCGCCGCAACAGAGCCTGCCTCTTCGCGCTGTCGGAGGCGACAAGTGCGAAGAGGCATGCGGGATTCAATCCTTCACGACATCATCAGCAAGCGTGTTCATCAACCCCAGTGGGCGATGACCGTGAGCAGGTCGGCGACGTTGATCTGGCCGTCGTTGTTGGTGTCGCCCTGACAGGTGGCGGGTGCGGCCGGGCACGCGCCCCATGTGCCGATGACGGTCAGCAGGTCGCCGACGTTGACGTGGCCGTCGCCGTTGAGGTCGCCGCCGGTTGCGGTACACGAGCTGTTGAAGTGGTTGCCGCCGGAGTTGGTCCACGAGCCCACGAGGTGTTCGGGCGCGTTGCCGCAGAACGTGGTCGTGCCGACCGAGGGCGTGCTGCTGCTGCCGAAGCCGCGGTAGTACCCGCCGCCGGTGATGCTGGCGACGTTGTTGGAGAAGGTGCAGCCGGTGATGGTGGCGGCGCCGCTGTAGGCGAGGAACTGCACGCCGCCGCCGTAGGCGGCGTCGTTGTCCTGGAAGTCGCAGCCGGTGAGCGTGATGGCGGTGCCGCCCTGGGCCTGCAGTCCGCCGCCGCCGGTGGCGCCGACGACCGTGGCGTGGTTACTGATGAAGTCGCAGTTGTTGAAGCTGGCGCTGACCGCGGCGTTGGCCATCACGCCGCCGGCCTGCAAGGCGGTGTTGTCGCTGAAGGTGCAATTGGTGAACGAGGCGGTCGCGCCCGAGCCGATGATCATCGCGCCGCCGCCCGCATTGCCCGCGGAGTTGCCGCTGAAGTTGGTATTGGTGAGCGTGGCGTTGCCGTTGTTGTTGACGTCCAGGCCGCCGGCATCGGAGCCGGAATCGTTGCCTTCGAACTCGCAGCTGGTGAAGGTGATGGTTGCGCCGTTGACGTACGCGCCGCCGCCCAGCGTGTCGGCGCTGTTGGCCGAGATCACGCAGTTCTGGAAGGTGGCGTTGGCGCCGCCTTCTGCAGCCACGCCTCCGCCGCTGTCGGCGATGTTGCCGTCGATCACGCAATCCTTGATGAGCGCGGTCGCGCCGCCGACCCACACGCCGCCGCCTTCGAAAGCGGTCGAGCCGCCGGTGATGGTGAAGCCTTCCAGCCGCGTGCCGCTGGCCGAGCCCGTGCCGATCTGCACAGCGTTGCCGTTGCCGTCGCCGTCGATGATGGTGACCGCCGCACCGCCGCTGGAGCGCACGATGATGGTCTTTCCGCCGAAGCTGATG
>CAZCGB010000379.1:0-3806 GCA_964498045.1 uncultured Isosphaeraceae bacterium | reverse complement strand
CCTACGTCGCGTCCTTCTCCCAGACGCGTTCCACATGGCATCACTTTGCTCGGGCGGCTTTTCGATGAAGGCACGCTCTGCCGCGTCGGCCTTGCTCTGGAACGGGAATTGGGCGTATGGGACGAGCGGCCGCCATTGTTGTAAGCGCAGCAAAGAAGCGAAGCCCCGATTCGGGGCTTCGCTTGAGGATGCTCAACTGAATCGACTTCATTTCATGCTTTTCACGGCTCGCGCACAGACCTCCACGGCACTGCTTGGATCGTGGGTGTGCAGCTCTTTCCAGGTGAATTCATCGGCGATCATGCCGCGCATTTCACCCGCCGCCACAAGCGAGTTGCCATAGGCCCGGGCCTCCACATTGCCCTTGCCGAAGGTGCGCTCCAGCAGCGTCTGCTTGCCCAAGCGTGTGAAACGCCAGAGCTCGCCCTCGCGTTCATCGCACCAGCTCACATGTGGCGAAGCGCAGAGCAGAACCCCGCCGGGCTTGAGGATGCGATGAAGTCCGCGAACCGCGGCTTCGACGTCGGGGATCATCTGCAGCACGTGTGTGCAGACGATGCAGTCGTAGGAATTGTCGGGAATGTGATTGGGCTGCGTGATGTCGGCGACAATCGTCGCGCGGGGATTCGAATCATCCACGTGCAGCACATCGCAGTGCGTGACGCATTCACCGCCGAATCGGTCGACGTAGTCGCGATCGTCGAATTCAAGGCAGCGGCCGGAGAAGTCACCGCAATACTCGCGAAAGAAAAGCTGGATGTAATACCGATGCGCGGGCAGTCCGCGATCAAGTCCCCAGCGGGTGCTGAGCGGCCGGCCGAACATCATGCGGAGACGAGCGCGGAGAAAGCGCCGCGGATGCCGCCAGAACGCGTATGCGCTCGGCCCCGGCAGGTTCAAAGGACTGTCTGTCGAAACGGCGACACCACTCCGAGCCCGGGGGGCTTGGGCTTGTGTCGACAACTTGGGAAGGGTCATGGTCGTCATGGGTCTGGTCAATCCTTCGCCGCCGGATGCGGCGGTGGGTATTGGGACTTCGCTTGATTGGAATGGACGACCGCCGTTGCGAATTGCCCGCAAGGGCGGTCTCGCGTGGTGGCGTGGAGAATCCATCGCGGATTGAAGCGGCGGCGCATGAAAGCGCAGCGGCGATCACCTTTGATGCATCCCCTTCAAGTTCTTACTGTTGCGGCGGGCGCGGCGATTGCCCAGGCGCGCACTGCGCCGCAAGGAATTCCGGCGGCGGCGCGAGCGGATTCATGAACTCAATCTTCGGCGGACAGAACGAATCGTGCAGGGCGTCGTCGGCATCGCCTGATTGCTCGTCAGCGGAGTCCATTTCCACATCTTCCGTCGAGCGGTCCCCGGCATCGCTTTCGGACGGCCCAGTCTCGACCATTGCTGCGACATCAGGTGCGGCCGTAGTCATGCCGTTCGCCGCGGCTTGTCGCAGTGGCGCAACAAGCAGCATGGCGATGAACATCGTGCGAAGAATGGCGAAACCGTCGAGCCTCATTGTGATGTTCAGACCTGTATCGACAATACCGGGCAACCGATCTTCGAACTCCCAATGTCCTACTGTAATTCCCGAACTCACGGAAAACCAGCGTGCAAACGGCAAGTCTTGTGCCGATCTACAGGCTGTGCGGATTGAGCGGCTTAGCGGACGTTGGTCAGACGCATCACTTCCTGCACATCCTTGTCGCCTCGGCCGGAAACGTTGATCACCACGACCTGATCTCGCGACAATCCGGCGGCGACCTTGACCGCTGCCGCCACGGCATGCGAGCTTTCCAGCGCCGGAATGATCCCCTCAGTCCGGGCGACAAGCCCGAACGAATCCAGCGCCTCAGCGTCGGTCGCAACGGTGTATTCCACCCGGCCGCTGTCCTTCCAGAATGAGTGTTCCGGCCCCACACCAGGGTAATCCAGTCCCGCGCTGCACGAATGCACGTCGGCAGTCTGGCCGTCTTCGTCCTGAAGGACGTAGCTCAAGGAGCCGTGCAGCACTCCCGGCCGGCCAAACGAAAGCGGGGCGGCGTGCTGCCCGGCGGCATTGGATCGTCCACCCGCTTCCACGCCGATCATGCGCACGTGTTGATCATTCACAAACGGATGGAAGATTCCCGCAGCGTTGGACCCGCCGCCGACACATGCGACGACAACATCGGGAACGCGGCCAATCGTCTGCAGGCACTGCTCCCGGCACTCGCGGCCAATCACGCTTTGGAAGTCGCGGACGATCGTAGGAAACGGGTGCGGCCCAACGACGCTTCCAAGGATGTAGTGCGTGGATTGCACCGAGCCCATCCAATCGCGCATGGCTTCGTTGGTGGCGTCCTTCAGCGTGCGCGAGCCGGTCTCGACGACGTTGACCTTCGCGCCAAGAAGCTTCATCCGGAAGACGTTCAAGGCCTGGCGACGAACATCCTCGGCCCCCATGTACACCTCGCATTCCAAGCCGAAGCGCGCGCACGCGGTGGCGGTCGCCACACCGTGCTGCCCCGCGCCGGTCTCGGCAATGATGCGTTTCTTGCCCATGCGAACCGTGAGCAACGCCTGGCCCAGCGTGTTGTTGATCTTGTGTGCGCCGGTATGGGCAAGGTCCTCACGCTTCAGGAGCAATCGAGCGCCGCGACCTGGCGCTGCCCTGATTCGAACGTGCTCGGTGAGCCGGTCGGCGATCGTCAACGGTGTCGGCCTGCCTGCGAAGGTGGCGTTCAAAGAGGCGATCTCGGACTGAAACAGCGTATCCACCGTCGCCGCACGGTATTCACGCCAGAGTTCGTCGAGGGCCGCCACAAGCGTCTCAGGCACATACCGCCCGCCATATGACCCAAAGCGGCCGTCAACGACTGATTCACATGCGAAAACCGGCAATTCGGCGGCACCAGGGCTCATGCGCAAAGTGTATCCATTCTCCAGCAGCGACCTCCACGACTTCAATCGCAGTTGCAGTCGACCACAGACTTCAAGGGTCAGAATTGCCCAGTTTCAAAAGTTCAAAATCTGAAGGCTTTGTTATTTTGGGGTGCGACGAATTTTGGTACATTCATCGTCATTCCTGCATGCAATTCGCCTTGAAGCCATGATCGGCATTTGGATGTGGGATGTTCGCTGACGAGAGACTGCGGACAACAGGTGCGGGCAACTGAGAAGGGAGTGCCCGAGGAGAGAGAATGAGCACGGCACGTGCCACTTGAAGTGTCTGGGGAAGGCAATCGACGACCCGGCGGTCGTCTGACAACGTTTGATCGCATGCGCCCAAGCCAATTCGCCGCATGCACATTTGGTCGGATCAAGTTCGAATCGTTGGTCACGTGGAGCGACCAACAAAAAGGATCCCAGGACGGGATGAAGACACCCACTTTTTCGCGAGACACTAGAAAGGAAGAACGAGAGATGAATATGAAGAATCGTTTGAACGCGCACTTCGCAGCATGTGCAGCAGTCGCCGCCGCCACCGTCGCGGTTTCGCAGCGGTCTGAGGCTGCTGTTGTCTACAGCGGTCCGATCAACATCAACATTCCGAGCACGACGGCAGGCGTGTACCTCAACGTCGTGACTGGCGTCAACAACATCGCTCCGGCGTCTGCTCCCGGCTGGGACGTCAATCCCTGGAGCAGCACCGCGCTCAACATGTTCACATCGGCCACCGGCAACGGCGCAAATCTTGCCGGCGGCGGCGCGTATGTCGGAACTGCGGCCACGTACTTCAATCTGACCGTTGGCACCGTCGTTGGAGCAGCCAGCACTTTTGGAAACACCGGGACGGACACGATCGCCGCGTCAACGCCACTCAACCT
>CAZCGB010000378.1:0-3810 GCA_964498045.1 uncultured Isosphaeraceae bacterium | reverse complement strand
AGAGGAAACCGCCGACGACGATCCACCCGCCGAGATCCTGCGCGAGCAGGCCGCAGAGCGTGCCCAGCACGGTGATCAGGGCGAACGTGCGGAAGCCCGCCGCCTGGGCCTTGGCGCGCTCGCGCTGCATGCCGACCAGCAGCCCAAGACCCAGCGAGATGCCGAGCGTCTGAAAGGTTTCAACCGCCGTCATGCCACCAGCGTAGCAGACGGGCGGCTCGAATCATCGATCATTGGCGGAGGCGGCTATGGACTTCGCGGCTTCGGAGACCGCCACCACCGCGGGATGCCGCATTCGCCGCTCCGAGGTGACGGCGTAGAAGTGCTCGCGCACGTCTGGCACGACGCCGATGCGCTGGCCGCCATGCTGCCGGCGGATGTGGCTTTCAATGACCGTCGGCGCGGGATAGACGAACCCGCCCGACTCGCCGAACACCTTCATCAGGGCGCTGTCCTCGAATTCGCCGACGATGCGCGGCGAAATGCGCTGCGCGATCAGCCATCGTTCAATAGAGCGTCGCAGCGCGGTGTTGTCGGTGGGAAGAAGCATCGCCACGTTGTTCATCGAGCGCGGAAAGGCGCGTTTGAGTTTCGGGGCAAGCTCGCCCGAGGCGTACATGGCCACCGGGGAATCGACCAGGCGGCGGCTGAACACGCGCACGCGCGTCGAAGGCGGCGGCGGAGCGTCGGTGATCACCAGGTCCAGCGTGTGGATCGCCAGGTCCGCGAGCAGCCGATCGCTCTTGTCCTCGCGGCAGATGACGCGCACGGGCTGGTCCATCCGCATGGCGGGCTGCAGCAGCGCGAGCGCGACGAGCTTGGGCACGACATCGGCGACGCCCACGGCGAAGCGCAGGGGACGCTCGCGTTCGCGGCCGTCAAGGGCGTCCTGCAGTTCGCGCCCCAGGCCGAAGATCTGCTCGGCGTAGCTGAAGACGATGCGTCCGGTCTCGGTGAGCGCAAGCCTGCGCGGGCCGCGCTCCAGAAGCGGTTCGCCGATGGTCTTCTCGAGCTGGGAAATCTGAGCTGACACCGTCGGCTGGGCGAGCATGAGGCGCGACGCGGCGGCGCTGATGCTGCCTTCGCGCGCGGCGGTCCAGAAGTACTGCAGATGCTGGTAGTTGAGGTGCATGGCGATTCCGCGGACAAACGACCTCGGGGCGGGCAGCAGATTCAATGCATCGTTTTTTTCTATGCATCATATTGATGATATCTATTTGCCTATAGATCGACGACCGCCGACAGTCTGTCTTTCGCGCGTTCGCGCATGCTGGCAACTGATCGGACAACACGACCATGCTGACCTGGTGGATTCTCTTCAATGTCTTCGTCCTGGCCATGCTCGCGCTGGACCTGCTGGTGTTTCACCGCAAGACGCACGAGGTGAAACTCAAGGAGGCCCTGATCTGGAGCGGCGTCTGGGTCGCACTGGCGGCGGCGTTCAACGCGTGGATTTTCCTCGATCGCGGCTCCGAGGCGGGCATGATGTTCCTCACCGGCTACCTCATCGAGAAGAGCCTGAGCATCGACAACGTCTTCGTCTTCGCCATGATCTTCTCGTATTTCGCGGTGCCCAAGGCGTATCAGCACAAAGTGCTGTTCTGGGGAATCCTGGGCGCGCTTGTCTTCCGGGCCATCTTCATCTTCGCGGGCATCGCGCTCATTGAGAAGTTCGCGTGGATGACATGGGTGTTCGGCGGCCTGCTGATCGCCACGGGGTTGAAGATGTGGATGTCCAAGGACAAGCAGATGAACCCGGAGCGCAATCCCGCGCTGCGTGTGATGCGGCGATTCATGCCGGTGAGCAACGAATTCGACGGCGAGCGGTTCACCACGCGCATCAACGGCCGCTGGGCCGCCACGCCGCTCCTGGTGACGCTCGTCCTGATCGAGACAAGCGACATCATCTTCGCGGTTGATTCCATTCCTGCGATTCTCGCGGTGACCACCGATCCGTTCCTGGTGTACACCGCCAACGTCTTCGCCATCCTCGGATTGCGCGCCCTGTATCACGCCCTGGCGGGAGTGCTCGACAAGTTCCATCACCTGCACTACGGGCTCGCGCTGATCCTCGCATTCGTGGGAGGCAAAATGCTGGCGCATGCGGCATTCGCGTACAAGATGCCGGTCGGGCTCTCGCTCTCGGTGATCGCCGGCATCCTGTCAGTGTCAATCGCCGCATCATTGCTGTGGCCCAATCGCAAATCGCACCAATTGGAACATCAGCGTCCCCCAATATTGGGGGGTTCAAAGCCGCTTCCTGCACCTCAACCTTGCCCAGATTGATGAATGAAAGACTGCCTGTCTTCACATCTCGCGCACTTCGAAACAACTCGTCAAAAACCGCTCGATTTTGCTTCGCACGGCCGCCAAATGGACGTACATTCATCGTTCGAGTTCTAGATGGTGTCCGGCCTTGCTGACTGCATTTCAACCCCCCGAGAAGAGAGAGAGGAGGTTCGCACGCGAATCGCCACACTCGGCGGGAGTCTGAAGAGATGTTCAAGTCTGGAGTGATCGTTGCATCCATGGTGGGCGCGCTTGCGCTGGCTTCGTCCGCGCACGCAGGTCTGATCGTCGAGACAGAATCCAATAACACATTGGCCACAGCCAACTCCATCGGCACGTTCAACGCGCCGGGGGGTTCGATCCTCGTCGATGGAAGCATCACGCCCGGCACGCCGGTGATTGGCGGAGGTTTCACAGGCGGCGACGTGGATTGGTTCAAGTTCATCGTCACAGGTCCCACGCAGCTTGTCTCGGCCACCTTCGGCCTGCCATCCAGCGCTGTCGGCAACAGCGTGCTTTCACTCTACGACTCCACGGGGACGCTCATCGTTCAGGATGATGACAGCGGCATCAACGCGTTCTCCGCGCTTGAGGCCGTGCTTTCGGCGGGAACGTACTACCTGGTCGTCACCGGGTTCCCGGATTTCAACAACCTCGGCAATCACGGCGAGAACTTCAACTACAAGATGACCGTGGGCACGAACGTCTCGCCCGCGCCCGGCGCGCTGGCGTTGCTCGGCGCCGCTGGCCTGCTGGGCGGCCGCCGTCGCCGCATCTGATCGAGTCCGCAGGCAGTCCCCTCAAAGATACTTCCACTTACTCAGGTTGAACGACCTGCCTTCGCCGACCGGCTCGCGCCGGTCGGCGTTCTTTTTCGCGGCGGCGCTTGGGTCGCTACCATGCGCGCGGAATGTCGCCCAGTCCCGCGATCGCCGGCACGCAGCTGATCATCGGCATGGAAGTGCACGTGGAGCTCGCCACGCGCACGCGGATGTTCTCGCGCACCGCCAACATCGCGCATCGGGAGTTCTTCGACGCCGCTCCCAACAGCCTGATCGATCCTGTCGTGCTCGGCCTGCCCGGCGCGCTGCCGGTGATGAATCGCGCCGCGGTGGAGATGTCGATGATGGTCGGCCTCGCGCTGAACTGCGAAATCGCCACGCTCAGCCGGTGGGATCGCAAGAATTACTTCTATCCCGATCTGCCCAAGGGCTATCAGATCAGCCAGTACGAACTGCCGTTGTGCTTCGACGGCGAGATCGATGTGCGCGTCAATGGCGAGTCGAGGAAGGTGGGCATCATTCGCGCGCACCTGGAGGAGGACGCGGGCACACTCGGCCACGAACTGCCCGGCGGCGGACGCTTCGAGGGGTCGCTGGTCGATCACAACCGCGCGGGCACGCCCCTGCTGGAGATCGTCAGCGCGCCGGCCATGCGTTCGTGCGATGAAGCCGTGGCGTACGGCCAGGAGCTTCGCAACATCTGCCGCTTCCTCGGCGTGACCGAGGGCGTGATGCAGCG
>CAZCGB010000377.1:0-3816 GCA_964498045.1 uncultured Isosphaeraceae bacterium | reverse complement strand
CACTTCTGACAAGGTGTGAAATGGCCCTCAAACAAGCTGTTGGGCATGGCCGCAATGAACGGATTATGGCGAAAATCCATTTGTCGCAACTTCATGGCGTCTAGGAAGCGCGATACGCAATCGCCGAATCCAATCCATGGCGAACCGGAATGCTTGATTACTTGGCCGGTGCGATGTCAACCCGCAGCGTCGCCGCGCCGTCAAGTTCGAAATACTCGACGCGAAACTTCACTTCGCGTGGTTGGGCGATCTCGAAGTCATGCGAATGCTTCGTCGAGCCGTGCCAGGTCCAATCGTCGATCACCAGGCGATCATCCATCCACACGCGCAGGCCGTCGTCAGAGGTTGTGTTGATGCGCCATGTGCCTTTGGGAATGGTGAGCGAGCGCGTGGCGATGACGCCGAAGTGGTCGCGGGGGAGGACGGTCGGCAGATGACGGACTTCGGTCATGCCGCCGCCGTTGAATGGGAAGTCCAGTGCGCCGCAGGCAAGCTCGTGGTGCTTGGATTCACCATCTCGCCGCCATTGATCGGCATGCTCGCGCGGATCGACGCTCGATGGAAACGTCCAGACGGTCCAGGCGCCGCCGATGATCGTGCCATTCACGACGAGCGGCGTGGATGCGTCATCCGGCTTGTATGCCAGCTGATAAGGCGTCAGGGCGTTTGTGGCGTTGGAACGAACGCGGACGAGGTCGCCGGTCATCTCGAGTTCCGCGCCCTTTGTGACATGGAAAGAAGCGAGCGTGGGCTTCGTCTCGCCTGATCCGAGCAGACGATACTCATCCGCGCCGTCATCATGCCGCACCAACCGCAGCAGCGGCGATTGGTGGTCCCACGGGCCCCATTCGGTCATGATGATGTTCTCGCGGCCGGTCAGGCGGTCCCGCGCCCCGACAGGCTGGGCCTTGCCTGCTGATTCGGCGGACGCGGCGTTCATCTTCGAGATGTCCGCCGTCGGCGTCGCATGCAGATCGACCGCACTCGCCGCGTCTGCATCGAGCGGCTTCTCGACCTCTTCAAACGCATTCGACGTCGCCTCCGTCCGCGTGGTCTGACGAAGCTGGATGGCGACGGGCATGCGCGCGAATTCGTTGCCCACGATGCGGTTGTCGGACGACTGCGGCTCATTGGCGCGGGCCCAGATCGATTGCATCAGCTCCTTGTCCTCATCCCACCACAGATGCACGCCGCATTGGTCTTCCTCAAAGCGGTTGGCGGCGATCAGGTTGTAGCGGCCGTGCTCGATGTTGATTCCGCCGCGCTCCATCCCGTACGCGCCGCCGCCGTTGCTGAAAAACAGGTTGTGATCGATGATGGCGGCCTGCGAATAGCCGGCCCAGATTCCGCAGATGGCGTTGTCCCGGAAGACGTTCTCGCTGATGCGGTTGCGGAAACTGAAGGTGAGCTCGAGCCCGTGCGCAGCGGCGAAGGAGAAGTCGTTTCGAGCGAACGTGTTGCCGTTGTTGCCGCGGTGCTTGTACGCCGAGGGGCTGACTTTGGGATTCACCTCGCCGAGCGCCTCCTTGCCTGCGAAGCCGAAGAAGCCGTCGCCGCAATGCGTGCAGGAGTTGTCGGCGATCACGTTCTCGCAGCACTGCTCGAACATGAGGATGCCCGCGGAGTCCTGGCCCCGGTTGTACACGCCGTGGCTGTAGCCGCGCACGCAGAAATCAAAGGCGTTGCGGCTGATCACGTTTCGATTGCTGCGCCACATCGCCAGCCCCCAGCCGCTGAGGAAAGAGCAGTCGCAGTCGTAGAGCTTCGAGTCGTTGACGGCATCAAGGATGATGCCGTTCTGTGTCTTTCGCGCGAGGATGTTGCACAGCGTGACGTTGTTCGAATCCTCCACGCACAATCCCGCGCCGTACTTGCCGATCCACTCATTGTCGTCGTTGGCGTGCGGCCAGAGCCAGTCGCCGGCGTCCTCCGCCTGCGGGGTGGACTTCAGATGCTGCGCGAAGTTGCCTGACACATCGCAGTCGTGGATGGTCAATCCATCGGCCTTGACGGCATGGATGCCGACCTTGAATCCACTGACTTTGGCGTTGGCGAGGGTGACGTTGCGGCCGGTGATGACGATGCCCTTGCCGGCGAACGCATCAGGCGACTGACTCGGCTTGGCGCCGGTCAGCGTCGGCGAGTCGGCGGCGAACTCGACGGTGATTTCGTTGCCGGTGATGTGCACAACCCCATTTCCGTCAGCGTCAGCAATTGGCCGGGGCGCGAATCTGACAATGCACGACTTGGTGATCGAAACGTTGTCGCGATCGATGAGGACCGTGCGGGGGGCCTGTGCTGCGAGAAGGCAGTGCGCAGCGACGGCCAGGGTGGTCAATGTTGGCGCGGGCATTTCAATCCTCCATGCGCATGCTAAGCCGCAAACGGCCGAAGCGGCGGTGCCACGGCCAGCGACCAACGGGAGTCGGCCGTGAGAATCAGAAATGGCGCACGATTGCGACCCTGCGAAGCACAAGGTTCGCTGACAAAACGACGTTCGCACGGCCGACTCCCTGCGGTCGCTGGCCGTGGCACCCCATCGTGAAGTCAAATCTGATTCGACCAGCGTGCGTTCACACTTCCTGCACTTCGGCCGACTTCTTCACGCACAGCTGGTCGATCGCCTCGATGTGCTTCTTGGTCAGCGCCTCGACCTCATCCTTGCGGCGCTTGGCGTCGTCTTCGGAAAGGCCGGCCGACTTGTCCTTCTGCGCTGTGTCGATGTGCTTGATGGCGTCGCGGCGTTCGTTGCGTACCGCGACCTTCGTGTCTTCGGCAAGCTTCTTGACCTGGCCGACGAGTTGCAGCCGCCGCTCGCGCGACGGCGCGGGCACGTTGATGCGGATCTGGTTGCCCTCGGCCATCGGGTTCAGGCCCAGCGCCGCCTTCTCGATGGTCTTGATGATGTCGTTCTTGATCGATGGATCGAACGGCTTCACCAGCAGCTGCGTCGGTTCAGGCACACTGACAGCTGCAAGCGATTTGAGGTCTGTCGGGTTGCCGTAGTAGTCGACCTTCAGGTAGTCGATGAGCGCGGTGGTGGCGCGGCCGGTGCGAAGCCCGCGCAGCTCCTTCTCATAGTGCTCGACGGACTTGTCCATCTTGGCGCGGCAGTCGCGCAACACCTGGTCAATGTTCACAGCCATGCCGCGAATAATCGCGGAAAAACGTCAAAAAGTCAAAAAACGAAGCGCCGGCGCATGACTTCTGACTTTTTGACGTTTCGACTTTCGACGTTTCCTCAGTTGGTCACCAGCGTGCCGATCTGTTGCCCGCTGACGACGCGCAGGATGTTCCCATGCTGCTTGAAGTCGAACACGATCACCGGCAAGCGGTTCTCCATGCACATGGCCAGCGCGGTGAGGTCCATCACGCCAAGCTTCTTGGCCAGCGCCTCGCCGTAGGTGAGTCGGTCATAGCGGGTCGCACTGGGGTCCTTCTTTGGGTCGCCGGTGTACACGCCATCGACCTTGGTGGCCTTGAGCAGAATGTCGGCCCCGAGTTCCGCGCCGCGCAGGGCCGCGCAGGTGTCGGTCGTGAAATACGGATTGCCCGTGCCCGCGGCGAGGATCAGCACGCGGCCCTTCTCAAAGTGCCGCAAGGCACGCGCGCGAATGAACCGCTCCGCCACCGATGGAATGTCGATGGCCGAAAGCAGTCTTGTGGGCTGGCCGAGTTGTTCGAGCGCGACCTTGAGGGCCAGACCATTGATCACCGTGCCGAGCATGCCCATGTAGTCGGCGGTGGCGCGGTCAATCTGTCCGCCTTGGGCCAGATGCTGGCCGCGGATGATGTTCCCGCCGCCGACAACCACGG
>CAZCGB010000376.1:0-3841 GCA_964498045.1 uncultured Isosphaeraceae bacterium | reverse complement strand
AGCCATCGACGTCACCCTCGGCTCGACGCTCTTCACCAACGCCGCCGCCAACTCCAACACGCCCGCGTTCGCGTGCGCGCCAGGCGGCGGAGCCGGACGCGATGTGTGGTTCCGCTTCCAGCCGACCTTCACCGGCCGCGTTCGCTTCTCCACCTGCGGCAGCGTGGACTTCAACAACATCATGGAGGTTCGCGAAGGCTGCGGCTGCGGCGGATCGCTGGGCCCGGTCGTCGCCTGCAGCGACGACGCCTGCGGAACAGCGGCGCGCGTGACCCTCACCGTGCAGGCCGGCACGTGCTACCTGATCCGCATCGGCGGGACCGGCAGCGCCGCCGGCGTGGGCACGCTGAAGATCGACGCCCTCGACGCCAGCAACGCCATCAAGGCCGCCGCGGTCCTCACCGGCGATGCCGCGGGCGATCGTTTCGGCCAGAGCGTGGGCTTTGCGGGCGACTTCAAGAACGACGGCGTGGATGATGTCATTGTCGGCGCAAACCTCAGCGACTTGATCGCCAACAACGCCGGCCGCGCTCGGGTGGGCATGGGCGCGGGGTTCGACCAGGGCACCAGCGTGAGCTTCGGCGGCGAATTCGCGGGCGACAACTTCGGCCGCGTCGTCGCGGGCGGCAGCGACTTCAACGGCGACGGTTACGACGAAATCCTCGTCGCCGCGCCCAACAGCGATCACAACGGCCCCGACGCGGGCAAGGTGTACTGCTTCTCCGGCTTCGACGACACGTTGCTGTGGATCGTGCGCGGCCAGTCCCCGGGCGACAAGCTCGGCTCGGCCATCGCCGCCGTGGGCGACATGAACGATGACGGCGTCGACGATGTGCTCATCGGCGCGCCGCTCAACGACATCGGCGGAACCAACGCCGGTCGCGCGTATCTCGTCGCCGGCCAGGACGGCTCGGTCCTGCACATCTTCACCGGCAAGGCGGGCGAGCAGTTCGGCGGCGCTGTCAGCGCGCTGGGCGATGTCAACGACGACGGCGTGAAGGACTTCGTCATCGCCGCGCCACGCAGCAACCTCGGCGGCTCAAACTCCGGCCGAGTCGTCGTCTTCAACGGCGCGACGCGCCTGCCTCTTCAGAAAATCCTCGGCAACGCTGATGAACGCCTCGGCTCGTCGCTTGCGGGAATCACCCTGCTCGTCGGCTCGCAGACGCGCACATACATGGCGATGGGCGCGCCCGGCAACTCATCGAACGGCGCCGGCTCCGGACAGGTGCGGCTGCTCATGCGCAACCACGCCTCGCCCAAGTGCGGCGAAACGCTCTGCCCGGTGCAGACCATCAACGGCCAGGCCGCGGGCGATGCGTTCGGCACGAATGTCGATCTCGGCGATGTGCAGGCTGGCGGCGTGCCGGAGCTGCTCGTTGGCGCGCCGGGCTCCGACGCCAACGGCTCCAACAGCGGCGCGGCGTACGTCATCAACACCGCCAACGGAACAACCATCCGGCGAATCACCGGCGAAGCCGCGGGCGACGCCTTCGGCACGTCGGTCTCCATCGCCGGCGACGTCAACAGCGACGGCAAGAAGGATTTCATCGTCGGCTCCCCGACCAACGACGCAGGTGGAACCGACGCCGGCCGCGCGTATGTCTTCTTCTCGCAGGGCGCGCCGCTGCTGCGCGTCGCCGACGACGATGAACACTTCGTCATCTGGCGTCCCGAAGACGTCGATGGCGACGGCGCGGTTGACGCAGGCGATGTGCTGCTGGTGATCCGACACTGGGGCGCGTGCCGCGCGGGACTGTGCGCAGGCGATGTCAACGGCGACAACAATGTCGATGCGCTGGACCTGTCGCTGATTCTTTCCGCACACTGAACAAGAACGGTCGCTCGCGAGGGCCGTCGTCAATTCCGCGGCCCCCAACGCGGGACCCAGTGACGCACGTGCTATGATGAACCCGCCGAGTCGGACAGGCTCGGGCGGAGGGATTGACATCATGGACATGCAGCGTGTCGCGAAGTGGTCCTCGCTGGTCTTGGGCCTGGCTTCGACGCTTTCAGCCGGGGCGGGGGTGCAGGTGGTCTTCAGTTCGGTGCCGGGCGCGCCCACGGCAGCGGTGCCGCCGGGGCCGGGCCTGAGCGAGCCCGCGCAGTTCCGCAGTTTCAGCCGCCCGTTCCGCTCGCCCGACGGCACGAAGTGGATGATGCAGGCCAGCACCGTGCTGCGCTCGCGGCAGAACCGCGTGCTCATCGTGTTCAACGGCACCAGCGCCTCGACGGTGCTGCGCGAGGGCCAGCCCGCGCCGTGGGCTTCCGCCGGCCAGACCGTCGGCTTCTTCGAGACGCGCATGGCCATCAACGACGCGGGCCAGTTCGTTTTCGCGAATCGCACCAACGGCGGACCGGCCGCGACGGACCTTTCATTGGTGAAGTTCGACGGCGCGAATTACGTCGTCGAAATCCAGGAAGGCCAGAACCTGCCCGGCGGAGGCACGCTGAGTTTCGCGCCGTCGAGCATGGGCATCACCAACGATGGCCGCGTCGCGTACCTGGCGCATGCGTTCCCGGGCCTGACGCGATGCGTGCTCGGCGGCGCGGTCGTGGCGCAGGTCAACGTCACCGTGCCGGGCAATCAGGCCAACGGCGAGGCGCAGCCGCTCATCGACATTTCCGCAGGCACGTTCACCGTTTCGCCGCAGGGCGACACGCTGTACCGGGCGGTGCTGGATGGCCCGAACCTGGGCAAGACCGTCGTGGTTCGCAACGGCGCGTGCGTGGTGAAGTTCGACGACGTTATTCCGCCGCTGACCGGGCCGGTCAACGGCCTGTACTACGGCCTGGAAGCGGGCGCTGGGCACTGGTTCTCCAAGGGCAGTGCGATGACCAGCCCCAATCCAAGCGAGCTCTTCGCCATGCGCGACGGCGCAATCATCGCCCGCACCGGCCTTCCCATCGCCGGCGGGCATCTGGAGAAGTGGGCCCTGAGCGCGTTCTTCATCACCCAGGGCAATCCCAACGGCGACTGGATCGTGGGCGCCTGGTGCGACAACCCGGACCATCTGTACGCCAAGGTGATCGTGCTCAACGGCTCGCGCGTGCTGCTGCGCAGCGGACAGGCGATAGATGTCAACGACAACGGCGTGAACGATGACAACGCGTTCATCTCCACCTTCCAGACCGACAACGCGTTTCTCACCAACGACGCAGCGTACGTCAACGTCAACTTGCGCAACGCGATTTATGAGCAGATCGGCCAGGCGTTCCTGCGCGTGCCGCTGGACCCCGAAGACGGCTGCCCCGCCGACACCAACGGCGATCACGCCGTGAACGTGGCGGACCTGCTGGCGGTGATCGGCGCGTGGGGCCCGTGCGGCAATTGCGGCACGTGCGCGGGCGATGTCGCGCCGCCCGGCGGAGACTGCCTGGTGAACGTCGCGGACCTGCTGCGGATCATCGGCCACTGGGGCGCATGCACGCTGTGAGCAAGGACGTTCGCTCCCGCCGCTCCCGCGCAGGCGGGAGCCCAGGGACGACAACGCCATGGCTCTGAAAACAGCTTTGTGACGAAATCATGCAGCAAGGTCACTGGATGCCCGCCTGCGCGGGCATGACGAAGGCTCACACGCCGCTGCCGCGCTGCTTCATCGCACGCTGGATGTCGTTGATCAGCCGCGCACGCTCCGGCTCCTGGCCGTACATGTCGAACTCGCGCGTGGCGATCAGGCCCATGCTCAACGGCCCCGGCGGAGTCTCGACCGCTTCGCCGCGCACCGTGCCCCGGCACCACTGCAGTTGCCGCGCGATCGACTGCGCCTGCTCCCAACCCTGATCCGCCAGCGGCTGGATCTCCGCCAGCGCGCGGTCGATCTTCTCCAGCAGCGCGGCG
>CAZCGB010000375.1:0-3847 GCA_964498045.1 uncultured Isosphaeraceae bacterium | reverse complement strand
GAAGTCGAGGTAGAGCTTTTGATCGCCCGGGCAGTAGAACGGGCCAACGGCCGCGCTCGCCAGGCCGCAGGCGCTTTCCACGCGGCCGGTGAAGAGCACAAGGGTGGGTTCGCGGTACTCCCGGCCGTGTTCGCGGAAAATCTTGCTCCAGACGTCTTCGGTCGAACCCAGGACGGTGGCGACGGACTCCTTGAGCCGCTGCTCTTCCGCGGATGACGGCGCGGAGAATCCGCCGCCCATTCCTCCGCCCTGGGTGTTCACGTTGAGTTGTGAAAGGAGGGCGCGCGGGTCTTTGCCGAAGATGACCGCAAGCAGGATGATCAGCAGCACTCCGCCGCCGCCGATGGAGGCCTTGGCTCCCATCCCGCGCCGATCTTCGATGTTGGTGCTTTGCCGCTGATTCTGCCAACGCATGGTGTGAGCCTCCGTCGCGATCAAAGTGGACGCGCGGGCGACGCGGTGGGGTTGGGGGGTGGTGGCGCTTCGTCCGCGACGGAATCATACCACCGCCCGAAGCCGCATCGCTCCGCTGCGATTCGCATTTGACGCAGGCGAAGAGGTTCGATCAGCGCATTTCGTCGCGCGTGACCTGGCCATCGCTGTTGCGATCGAGGGCCTTGAACTGCCGGGCGAAGCGATCGGGCACCTCATCGCGCGTGATGACCTGATCGTTGTTCTTGTCGAGCAGTTTGAGCAGACGATCAAAGCGATCGGCGGCCGCGAGGTCGCGGCTGGGCGCGCCAGGCTGATTGAAGCCATTCTGCAGGTCTTCGGCGTCCGAATAGTACTCGACGTACCCCAGCATCATTTCATCAGTGGTTTGCGGGCCCCAGCGCACCAGTTTGTCTGGATCGGGATTGGCGGGATTGTTCCTGGAATTGTCGTACCAGGCGGTGACGTTGATCGTGGAACCGGCCGGCAGCGTGAGCGGCTCGCGAAGCTCATAGCGCAGCTGCCAGTTGAAGTCGTATCTCGGCACATCAAGCATCGTCTTCGTTTCACCATCAGGAAGTTGCGCCTCATAGCGGAACGCCTTGCCGCGCACGTGCATGTGCGGCATGAAACTCATGACGTGCACATCAAACGGCACCTGCAGGCTTGCCAGTTCCTGATGATTGGGGTCATTGGCGGGAATGCGCAGGCGATGCTGAGCGATGCCTGCGACGCGCACCACGTGTTCGGGCCTGCCCCTTGCGAACTTGAACGCGATACGCGTCTGGTCGGTCGTGGCCTCGCCGTTGGGCGTGTAGTGCAGTTGGAAGATCAGCGTCGAGTCTTTGGGCAGGAACTTCGCAAATCCCTCCGGAAAGATCGCTGCACTGTTGCCGGGCACATACGCGGCGAAGAAGCCGCGCGATTCGTCGATCGCGTCGCGGATCTTCTCATCGCCGGTCTCCGACTTGGGCAAGACGAACACCAGCACGTGATGCACGACCTGCCGTGCGGTGGGCAGCACTTCGATGGCCTGCACCCAGTGATCCTCGTCGAAGTTGGTGTCGACGCGCAGATGAATGTAGTTCATCACGCCCTCGGCCTTGACGTCGATCGGCTTGGGAATCTGAAGGACGGCGTCAGGCTCGCCAATGGACCATGTGTCTGGAAACGCACGCGGGAGCGCGGCGTCCCTGGCGTCGCCTTGGAGCTTCTCCGCTGATTTCAACCAAGCGAGGAGGTCCGATTTGTCGGCTTCCGCGAGCGTGCGGTCGTTCTTCCATGGCGAATGCTGATCGGCGGGCGAAGGCGCGGCAAACCACGGCGGCATGACGCCAGCGCCAACCACCCGCGCCAGCATGCTGCTGCGCGACTTGACCTGGTCATAGGTCTCCAGCGGGAACGGCCCGACGCCGCCGGCCCGATGGCAGGTCATGCAGTTGTCCTGCACGATGCGCGAGATGCGGTTGTGCCAGGTGATGGCCGCGGGCGACGCGCTTGATGCGGCCTTCGTCTGCGGAATCTCCAATGCGCAGCCCGGCGCGGAGGTGGCGCGCACGAGAGGCTGCGCATGCGCCAGCGTCGCGTCCAGGGCGTCGATCAGATACGTATGCCGCGGCGCATCGAGCGATTGACCGAGGCTGTACTGGTCGTCAATCGCACCGCGATAGACGATCGTGCGGGCGGCATCCAGCACAAGGACCTCCGCGGTCGTCGTCGCGTTCAGCGCCGCGGCAATGCGATGGTCGGCGTCCATGACGTACGCCCCGTTCATGGCGTGCTCCGCAATCTGCTTTCGGATGTCTGTGGGATTCTCGCCTTCGCATGAGTTGATGAAGACGAACGCCACGCCGCGCTCATGCCATTGCGATTCAATTCTTGCCAGCGCTGGCGCATACTTGCGGCTGACCGGACAGGTGCTGCTGGTGAACGCCAGCACCATGATCGTGTGCCCGCCATCGGAGTCCAAGGACCAATCCCGGCCATCGATCGTCGTGCCGATGATGGTCGGCGCGAGCCGACCGACTCCAAGCGTCCGCCAATCGGCGGGCTGCGCAACGCGCGTCAATGCATCGCCGCCATCTTCAACGCCGCAAGCGGCGGAGGATGTCAGTGCGAGGGCGGCGATCAGGAATGGGGTGGTGCTTCGCATGCGAACTCCGATAACTCGCGGCAAGTGGAGGGCATCAATGTCGGCGGCTGGCAAAGCGTATTCGGTGCTCCCGTGTCAAGGTTGTAGCGTTGCGCGCCGGAAACATCGCTGGAGACGCAAATTGAGGGTATTCGCAAGGGAAATCGGCGGGTAAAGTGGCGGAAGTCGGAGGTCGTCGCTTGATGGATATTGATCGCTTCCAGCGCGCATCAAAGGTGTTTCTGGAGGCGCGGCAGTGCGATCCCCAGCAGCTCGAGCCTCTGTTGACCGAGCGATGCGGCGATGACCTTGGACTTCGGGCGGAGGTCGAGCGACTGCTCGCAAGCGATGCACGATCACGCACGCACGACGGGCTCGACGCGCATTCGCAGCGGCTGGGCGGCGCAATTCGCGCTGCCATCGAACAGGTGATGGATGCCGGCAACGGTCATTCCGCGCCGCGCGAGATTGCCGATCCTCACGTCGGAAAACGCATCGGACGCTATCAAGTCATCCGGCGGATCGGCGAAGGCGGCATGGGCGCGGTGTATCTTGCTGAACAGGACAATCCCAGACGCATGGTCGCGCTCAAGATCATTCGGCCGGGTCTGGTCTCGCGCGCGCTGTTGCGCAGGTTTGAGCATGAAGCGCATGTGCTGGGCCGGCTGCAGCATCCGGGGATCGCACAGATCTTTGAAGCGGGCATGCATGATTCGGGCGACGGCGCGCAGCCGTATTTCGCCATGGAGTTCGTCGATGGCCGGCAGATGAGTTCGTTTCTCGCCGATGAGCAAGTCGATATGCGCGTGCGCCTGGAGCTGCTCGCCGCCATCGCCGACGCGGTCGAGCATGCGCATCAGCGCGGCGTGATACATCGTGACTTGAAGCCCGGGAACATCCTTGTTTCACGCACAGCGAACGGGCTTGAGCCCAAGATCCTCGACTTCGGCGTCGCGCGGGCGATCGACTCCGATGTCCAGGCCACCACCCTGCACACCGGCGCGGGACAGATCATCGGCACCGTCGCGTACATGAGCCCCGAGCAGGCGGCGGGCGATCCGGATGACATTGACACGCGAAGCGACGTCTACGCGCTCGGCGTGATCGGATACGAGGCGCTCTCGGGCAAGCCGCCGCATGACCTCGCCAAGCGCACCGTGCCGGACGCGCTGCGCACGATCCTTGAATCCGACCCGACTCGTCTGGGGACGATGCATCGCGAGCTGCAGGGCGATGTGGAGACGATCATCGCCCGGGCCATGGAGAAGGATCGCGCGCGGCGAT
>CAZCGB010000374.1:0-3864 GCA_964498045.1 uncultured Isosphaeraceae bacterium | reverse complement strand
CGACGACGATGTTTTCCTTCCAGCGGTAGGTGCGGATCTTCTCGGCCCGGCCGGCCCCGCCGATCATGTTCTTGCGCTGGGCCGCCCGCTGGGCGTGGGCCTCGGCCTGCTGGCGCTCATACAGCCGGGCCCGCAGCAGTTGCCATGCACGCTGGCGGTTCTGGCCCTGCGACTTGGTTTCCTGCATGCGTACTTCGATGCCGGTGGGCAGGTGGATCAGATGCACGGCGGTGGCGACCTTGTTGACGTTCTGGCCGCCCGGCCCCTGGGCGGTGGTCATGATTTCCTTGACGTCTTCGGGCGCGATCTTGACTTCGATCTCTTCCGGTTCGGGCAGCACGGCGACGGTGGCGGTGGAGGTGTGCACGCGGCCGGCGGCTTCAGTGGCGGGGACGCGCTTCACCTGGTGCGTGCCGCCCTCGTAACCCAGCGCGCTCCAGACGCCTTCGCCTTTGATGTTGAAAATGGCGTTCTTGAATCCGCCGTGCTCGGCGGGGGAGGACTGGAGTTCGTCCATGGACCAGCCCCGCATGGCGGCGAAGCGGCCGTACATGGCGACGAGGTCGCCGGCCCAGATGCCGGCTTCGTCGCCGCCCACACCGGCACGGACTTCGAAGATGATCGACGCGATGGATTGGTCGTCGGAGGTGACGAGGCGGCGCTGGATGGAATCGGCGAGCTGCGTGATCTGCTCGCGCAAGCGCGGCAATTCATCGCGCGCGAGTTCGGCGAGCTCGCGTTCGGTGGCGGCATCGCTGGCCAGCGATTCCAATTCCCCGGCTTGCCGCGTCGCGTCGCGCCAGGCGCGGTAGTCGTCGAGCAGCGGCGCGAGCGCAGCCCGGCGGATCGACAGCGTGCGCACTTTGCGGTGATCGCTGAGGACCACCGGATCGAGCATCTGCGCATCCAGCGAGGCGCGCTCGGCGGCAAGGTCTTCGAGTTTGCGCAACAGGTTGGGAGACATCGATCAATCGTGCCGGCGGCCGCTTGCGGCTTCGCGCAGCTCGTCGGCATGCGCGAAGTGAATCCGCACGAATCTGATCGCCCGAACGAGCGCTTTGGAACTGATTCGATCCGGATGTGGCAAAAAAGAAACAACCGTGCCGACGACGACACGGTTGATCGGGATCAGACGGAACTACTTCTTCTTGGCTTCCTTCTTGAAGTACTCGCCGGCGAACTTGCGCTGGAACTTCTCGACGCGGCCGGCGGTATCGACGAACGACTTCTGACCTGTGAAGAACGGGTGTGAGCCGGACCAGATCTCCACATGCATCTCCGGCACGGTCGCGCCGACGGTCATCACAACCTCGCCGCGATAGGTGACCTTGCATTCAGGGTAATACTGGGGATGGGTGGCTTTTTTCATGGCCGGCTCACTGTCGTCAGGGCAGTAATCAAGCTCCCGCCAAGCGGAAGGGGCAGACAATATAGCCCGTCCTCGGCCCATTCTCAAGCAGCGGAAATCAGCCGCCGGGCACCGCAACTTGTCGGAAACCGCCTTCGTCGCCATGCTTCGAGCATGTTCAAGCCGAAAGACATCCGCAAATTCATCCAAAACCACCGAGTCGATGACGGTAAGGGATTCCGGCTCAAGGATCACGATCCGACTGACACAGGGCGTCTCAAGTCGGAGGACAAGAGCGAGGCCAAGGAAGTCCTTGCGAGAGGAATCGACTGGCTGGCGGAAATGCAGGACAAGCTCTACGCCCAGGATCGTTGGAGCCTGCTGCTGGTTTTTCAGGCGATGGACGCCGCGGGCAAGGACGGCGCCATCCGGCATGTCATGTCGGGCGTCAACCCCGCCGGCTGTCAGGTGTACTCGTTCAAGGCTCCATCGAGCGAAGAGCTGGACCATGACTACCTTTGGCGCTGCATGAAGGCCGTGCCCGAGCGCGGCCGCATCGGCATCTTCAACCGTTCGTACTACGAAGAGACGCTCGTAGCGCGGGTGCATCCGAACGTGCTCGCCGCCCAGAAGCTCCCGCCTTCGCTTGTCGGCAAGGACATCTGGAATCAGCGATTCGAGGACATTCGCAACTTCGAGAAGTATCTGACGCACAACGGCGTTGTCGTCCGCAAGTTCTTCCTGCACGTCTCAAAAGGCGAACAGAAGAAGCGATTTCTTGAGCGGCTCAACCAGCCGGAGAAGAATTGGAAGTTCTCAGTGTTCGATGTGCAGGAGCGCGGCTACTGGGGTGAGTATCAGGACGCGTATCAGGACATGATCCAAAGAACGGCGACGCGCCGCGCACCGTGGTTCGTGGTGCCCGCCGACAACAAGTGGTACACGCGGCTGGTGGTCGCCGCAGCGATCGTCGACGCAATGCTGGAGATGGACCTCAAGTATCCCGAAGTCGATCCAGCGAAGCGCAAGGCGCTTGCGGATGCGAAGGCGAAGCTCTTGGCCGAGTGACGCAGTACCGCGGCGTTAGAACGACCAGCTCAGGCCGAAGTGCCAGACCCATTCGGTGCTTTGCTCGTCGGTATTGAATTGCCGGGCCGCATCACCAAGAACGAGGAAATCCACGCCTCCTGCCAACGCCAGGCCGGCCACGACAGGAATGGGGATGGTCGCCAGCACGCCGATCGAAACAAAGCCAAACGTCTGATTCGCGCCGTTGTCGGTTTCGTAGTAGTCGTGCAGGCTCAGACCAAGCACGATTGGGAAGTCGATGCGGGTTCCTTGGGGAATGGGTTTGAAATCGTTGAGTTCGAACCCCGGTGTGACGCCGAGTTCGAGATATGACCCGTGGCCGAGTCCTTCGCCGTCGTTGCCGTTGTCGCTGAGCTCGTAGGCGATCATCGCATACGGCGACAAGGCCCACGAGCCGAGCCATTCGCTGTCATCGAATTCGAAGGTGAGCGTGATCTCCTGGTAGCGGTCGTACGCGCCGCTGGGGCTTGTGTAGACGCCCAGGCCCAGTCGGAGCGAGAACTTGTCCCAGCCGACCGCTGCACCGATGTCATAGTCGCTGTCGTACCACGTCTGCATGAAGTCGCTGCGATCCGGATTCGCGTCAGTCCGGGCATCCTGAAAACTGTCCCACACGCCCACGTCGAAGGTCAACGTGCATGCATCATTGGCGACGACATCGAATTCGACATTGGCGTAAGGCTGGAAGATGAAGCCCTGGTCCTCCACGAGAATGCCGCGGAAGTAGTACGCGCTGTAGACGTCGCCGCCGATCTCGAAACGCAGACGCTTGTCGACTTCTTCACCGCTCGCGGCTTCTTCCACGGCCACGGCCGCGTCAGGCGCTGAAGCGCCATCGGCAGGTCGCGATTGTGCGTGCGAAGCGCCGCCTGCGAATGCGAGCCAGAGGAACCAGAGAGGCGCGGCGATTCGAAGAACAGAGAAGAAAGAGATTCGGCCGATGTGCGCGCATCGACGGTTGTCTGAATTGAACGGTTCGCCTTCTTCCGCTCTGCCTGATCTGCGTGCTTGGGCACTCATCTGCGGCTCCATCTCCAACGGTCGCCAGCAGAGCTCATTTCGGAGCGCTGGGCTTGCTCCGCGTCTCCGCCATTGGCGCGATGAATGAACGCAGCCGCTCATCGGCACAGCGATCGAACACGAACTCGGGCGTACCGAAAACCGAAATGCGGCCTTGATCCATGAAGATCACGCGATCCGCCACCGAGCGGGCGAAATCCATGTCGTGCGTGACAAGGATCATCGTCATCCGATCTTCATCCACGAGATTCTTGATGACGCGGAACACCTCGCGCGTCAGCACCGGATCGAGCGCACTGGTCACTTCGTCGAAGAGCATTACTTCAGGATTCATCGCGAGCGCCCGCGCGATGGCCACGCGCTGCTGCTGGCCGCCTGAAAGCGTCAGCGGATCGTGATGGGCCTTC
>CAZCGB010000373.1:0-3873 GCA_964498045.1 uncultured Isosphaeraceae bacterium | reverse complement strand
TCTCCTTGAACAGCGCACGGGCCTTGTCCACCTGCGGCGGATTGCCCGGACGCAGGCGGCCGTAGATGCGCAGCAGCGCGGCCTCATGCTCGTTCACTTCCGCGAGGAAGTCGAGCTTCTCGACGGCGAGCGTGTTGAGCAGCAGCGAGTCGCCGGGGTTGGCGATGGCGCGAACGCTCTTGAGCGGCGAAGCCTGAATGGTCTCCAGCGCCGGGCCGAACGGCACGCCCACCTTGCACAACTCTTCGCCTGTCTCCTGATCGACGATGAGTTCGGCGGAGTAGTGCTCGGGCTTGAGTTTCTCGACCTTGATGTCCTGAACGTCGTAGAACAGTTCAAGGATCTTGTCGGTGCTGGAGAAGGATTCGTCGAGCGCGCGCAGGAAGGTGGTCGCGGCGATCTTGGTGCTCTGGTCGATGCGCATCGCCAGAACGTCCTTCTTGGTGACTTCGAGTTCAATCAACGAGCCGCGCTCGGGGATGATGCGGGCCGAGTGCAGCGGCCGATCGCCGACGGACGACGAAATGCCGAAGTCCACGCCGGGCGAGCGGTGCAGCTGGCTGACGATGACGCGCTCTGCGCCATTGATGATGAACTCGCCACCGCCCATGATGATGGGAATTTCGCCGAGGTAGATTTCCTCTTCGACGATCTCGGCGTGGCCTTCGCGCACGAGGCGTACGCCGACGCGGAACGGCATGCCGTAAGTCAGGCGCAGTTCGCGGCACTCGTCGGGGGTGTAGCGGGGCTCATCCAGCTTGTAGTGGATGTACTCCAGGCGCATCGTGCCGTCATACGACTCGATGGGAAACACCTCGCGAAGGAGCGCTTCCAGTCCGATCTTCGGATCGCGCCCGTCGTAAGGTTTTTCGTTCTGGATGAAGCGGTTGTACGCCTCGAGTTGGACCTGAGTTTGAGTGGGCACGGCGATCGCGTCGCCGCGCTTCTTGAAGTCGCGAACCTTCATTTGGGACATCAATTCACCTCGATGCCGATACGCATAGCCAGCCGTAATCGGGAACTCGATTCAGAGCCATCGTGCCTGGGATGATTGGGGAGGAGACCTTCGCTGCGCCGAATCTCGGATGTTAGCAAGCGGCTAGCAGGTGAACAAGGGTGCTGCAAGGGGTTTGTTCAGAAAAACTTGAGAATTTCGTGCAAGCGGCACAAGGATTGCATGCGCTGCCATTGAGCATACCCACAACACCCTGATCATGCGGTGGGCACGCGGCAATTCGAAACTTCGCTGAACGTTGGCAATACGATCGCGATATTGCGCGAAATTCTGTCCTTCATGGTCAAAATCACCATTTCTTGAAGATGAAAACCGCCGCCAGGACAATGAACCCAAACCCCACAGCGTGATTCCAGCGAATGGGCTCCTTCAGATAGGCCACGCTGAAAGCGACGAACACGAGGAGGGTGATGATCTCCTGAATCGTCTTGAGTTGAGCTGCGTTGAACGGACCGCCGGTTCCATCTGGATTCGCATGGCCTAGGCGATTCGCCGGCACCTGCAGGCAGTATTCGAAAAAAGCGAGGCCCCAACTCGCCAGGATGGCGATCCACAGCGGCGCGGATTTGAACTTGAGGTGGCCATACCACGCGAACGTCATGAACACGTTTGAGGCGAGAAGCAGAAGAATCGTCCACATGGGCGGGCTCCAGATCTGAAAGACAAGGCATCAAGTGCATCGGCGAGCAACAACCTTGGACGTTGATTGATCTGGGCCTATCGTTGAATCGCATCAGATACCGCGTGCGACACTTGTCCCGGGCAAGAAACGGGTGGGGCCGTTCGAGGGGGTGGGGGAGTAGGGGCCGGTGCCACCGCCATGACGCGGACAAGAATTCGGATCCGAGGGAAGCGAACAGGAAAGTGCTTTCACACCACCCCACAAGCGAACCGACTGAAGTCGGCCCGTCATGCGGACCTTTCAAGAACGCTGGAGAAACCTGAACATGAAGAATATGAAGACATTGATGTTGGCGACGGTCGCCTGCGGCGCGCTGATCATCGGCGGCTGCGACGAGAAGTCTCAGCAGAACCTCAAGGACAAAGCGACAGAAGCGCAGACCAAGGCGACTGAACTGGCGAAATCCGGCGCTGAACAGGCGACACAGGCCTTTGAAAGCCTCAAGAAGGAATGGGCCCCGCAACTCGAAGAGATGGGCGCCAAAGTCGCCACGCTCAAGGAGCAGGCGACCAAATTCAAGGACACGCAACTCGATGGCTACGTGTCGCAACTCGAAGGCGTGATCGGCGACGCCAAGTCCAAGCTGAGCGAGGCGGTTTCCAGCGAAGGATTGGCCGCACTGAAGGACAACATGGGCAAGTGGATGGATCAGGCCAAGCAACTGTACGGCCAAGCCACGGCGCGCATTGCTGAGCTCACCAAGAGCGCGGCAGGCGGCTGATTTCGGCCGGAAAGCTGCATCAAATCAAGGCGGCGGCGAGATACTCGCCGCCGCCTTCGCTTTTCTCTTTGGTGCGCAGCAAATGATCGACGCCGAATCCGATCTGGCGCTGGCATCGAACGCTGAGGTCATGATCTCATTTTCCCGCGACAGGAATGGCGTCCATGTCCTGGTGGCGGAACAGTCGTTGCCTCTTCCACGCGCGGATGTGTTCCCCTTCTTCGCGGATGCACGAAACCTGAATAAGCTCACTCCCCCGAGTCTGAGATTCCAGATCCTCACGCCGGACTCGGAGCTGCAAGCGCTGTGCGATGGGCAACGACTCGACTATCGCATTCGCGTGCGCGGGCTTCCGATGCGATGGCGCACACGGATCGCTGCGTGGGATCCTCCAGACTCGTTCGCTGATGAGCAACTGCAAGGGCCGTATTCGCTCTGGCATCACACCCACGCCTTCGCAAAAGTCCTCGGCCCTGACGGCGAAGAATGGACACAGATGGTGGACACCGTGCGCTACCTGCCGCCGCTTGGGCCCATCTTGGGTGGGCTGGCGAACTGCCTCTTCGTGCGGCGGGAATTGCGGATGATCTTCGCATTTCGCCGGGAAGCGCTCGTCAATCGATTCGGCGATCCGAATGCCACTACTCGCTCGAAGCCGTCCGCTGGCCTTCAGGGCTCAATGCGTAGATCTGAAAGCGGTGCCCGATCGGTTCCCATCCGTGCTCGCGGCTGATGCGGTCCCGCAGCGAGGTCAGTTCATCGCTGTTGAACTCGATGTGCTTTCCGGTCTTCATGCACACGATGTGATCGCGAGGTTGCTTGCCATAGATCAGCTGATAGTGGGCCTGTTTCGCGTCAAACAACGCATGGGTGATGATGCCCGCTTCCTGCAGAAGCTTGATCGTGCGATACGTGGTGGCCTTGGACGCGTTCGATCCACGTCCGCCCTTGTCGCGCATCTCGCGCAGCAGTTGTTCCACTTCGAACACGCCGTCGCGCTCGATGATCGCATTGAGGATGTCAGCCCGCTCGGGCGTGTACTTCAGATCACGGGACTTGAGAAAACGCCGAAACACCGAACACAACGGCGCCATCGCGGCGGTCTCGGCGGTAGGCAGGGAAACGGCTGGCAAGTCCATGGCGGAAGTGTAGCGATGAGCGCAGGCAGGCAGCGAGGATGATTCGGCTTCACCTGCGTCTTGAAATCATGCCTCCAGGGCCTGCTCAATCCGTGCGCGAAGCGCGTTCGGTTTCGCCCGCTTGCGCGGCACCTCGACGATCGGCGGATCAACCTCGCTGTTCGCATGCGAATCACCGTTCGAGCGGATTGAGGCAACGGTCGGCGCCGCTTCAACGAGCATTTCAGCGCGTTCAACCGCGCTCTGGCTGATCCTGCCATTGTCGCCGACTTCCTCGACGCGCACGGCGACGCGCTTGCTCACGCCGCGCTCCTGC
>CAZCGB010000372.1:0-3874 GCA_964498045.1 uncultured Isosphaeraceae bacterium | reverse complement strand
AGGGCGGGAGCGCCGTGCGGGTGGCGATCCTGTTGGTACCCGAAGGGTGTCGCGGCGAGTTCGCTGTGCCAAGGGAGCGTGCCGCCCCCTTGGCGATCCCCGGCTCAGGCGAGATCACGGTGTTGGCGGGGAGGCTCTGAAGGTCGGACGGCGGCGCTTGCTGGCGCTGCGCGTTCCAAAGCCCCGCGCTTGCTTGTACGGGCGTTCCAAGGCGCTGCAGGGGTTGCAGTGTCGGGCGAGGGTTACTTGCCGCGGGGCTTGCGGGAGGTGCTTGCGTTGCGGCTGCGGCGTGGGCGGACGGGTGCTGTGCCTGCCTGATCTGCGTCGGCCGTAGCGGGCGGGGTTGTGTGCGCGGGTTTTCTTCCCGTCACGCGCGGGGCGAAGATGGCGGTGGGCAGGCCGAGCGCCTTGCCGGGCAGGTGCGGGCCATTCTGGATGCGTTCGAAGGCCGAGGCCGCGTTGGCCTGTGAGAACTCGGTGCCGATGAAGCGGCGCTTGTAGTGGCGGGCCATGACGGCGGTGGTGCCCGAGCCGGTGAACGGGTCGAGCACGAGGTCGCCCTCGTTGCTCGACGAGAGGATGACGCGCTCCAGATACGCCTCGGGCAACTGGTTGTCGTGGTTGGCGCGGCGTTCCTTGTTGTTGCCCTGGATGCGGCCCCAGTACTTGCCGTACCACACATCCATCGGCACGCGCAGGCCCTTGTTGTCGTCCTTGGCCATGGTGCGCGGGTCGGCGTAGATGCTCGCGCGGTCGGAGAGTTCGAGAACGTCGTTCGGATTCCAAATCCGGTTGTCAGCGTCTTTCGCAAAATACAGCGCATGCACCTTGCTCATGATGAAACTGGACGATCGGTTCTGCCCGAAGCGGAAATGCCAGACGCACCAGTTGATCATGGTCAGGCCGCGACGCTTGAGATGAATGACGCACTCGGCGGCGGTGTCGTCGGGAATGTTCACCCAGATCGAGCCATGCGGCGCGAGGGCCTCAACGCAGCCGTCCAGCCAGTCGTACGTGAACCTTTCGTACTCGCGACGGGGCATGCCATCGGACCAACTCTCGTACGGCACATCCCAATTGAACGGCGGATCGGCGAAGACCAGATCGACCTTGCCCTTGTCGGGGATGTTGGCGAGGACATCGCGGCAGTCGCCGACGTACAGGCGCGTGTCGGGATCGGACGCCTGATGCGCCGGTTTGAGTTTGGGAAGTGACGCAGGCGTGTGCGGCGGGACGACATCGCCGAAGAGTCGGATCGCTTCGCCGCCGGTCACCGCGCCGCCGCCATCGGTCGCTTGAGACTTCGCCTCGATCATCTCGCGTGCCGCGGCGCGTTGCACGCCGGTCGCGCCCTTGGGCATGGCGTAGCCGCCGGGGCGGGCGAATTTGGTGTTTTTGCGTTCGGCCATATTCCGGGAGAGTCTACGAAACGCGGTCGAAAGGCGCGAATCGACAGATTGTGCACATCATCGCGCCTTCGATCGAACTGGCATCGACTCGTCTCCGCCCAATGCTCGCACGATGTCCCTCGCCAGGTACACGCGATTGCGCTCCTGGCCGGTTGCTTCGACCAGCACCCCGGCATCAACGAGTTTCTCGACGCTTCGCCGCGCGGCGCGCGGCGTGACCTTCAGCATCTTCGCGGCGTTCGGCACCGAAACCGCCGGCGTGGCGAACAGTTCGTCGATCAGTCGCAACAGCGACGCCGCCGTGCGATCGCCTGAGAACTTCGCGCGATACGCATCGCGCAGTTTCAACAAGCGATGACTGGCCTCGGCCGCATCGAGCGACTGTTCCTCGACGCCGCGCAGGAAGAACTCGATCCACTCGCGCCACTCGCCGTGCAGCGTCACCCCGATCAATCGGTCGTAGTACTCGAGTTTGTGCCGCTCGATGAACGCGCTGAGGTACAGCAGCGGCTGCGGCAGCAGGTTTTCAGCGCACAGCATGAGGGTGATGAGCAGTCGCCCGATGCGGCCGTTGCCGTCAAGATACGGATGGATCGCCTCGAACTGGTAATGCACCATCGCCAACCGCACCAGCGCGGGAATGCCGCTGCGGCTGTTGATGAACTTCTCCAACGCATCCAGCGCGGGGTGGAGTTCATCGACCGGCGGCGGAACGTACTTCGCGGTGGCAACGGTCGAACCCGGCCGCCCGATCCAGTTTTGCGTGCGACGGAACTCGCCGGGCGCGCGATCCTGGCCGCGCACATCCTTCATCAGCACGCGATGCGTCTCGCACAACAACCGCTTGCTCAACGGCAGTGACTTGAGGCGCGACAGGCCGTGATCAAGCGCACGCGTGTAGTTCCACACTTCTCGCGCGTCATCGGCGTCGACCTCGCCGCTCGGCCCAACCTCAAAGAGCAGCAGTTCGCTCATCGTGGTCAGCGTGCCTTCGATGCGGCTCGACTGCACCGCCTCCTGGCGCTTGAACGCGCCCACGAGCAGGTGCGGATTCGGCAGCATCTGGCCGATGCCCGCAAGTCTGCCCACTGCGATCGACGCGGACGACAGCCTGGACAATTCGCCAAGGTTCCAATCGAGTGCGGGCGGAAGCGGCGCGGGCACGAAGGCCCAGAACGCGGAATCTCCGCTGCCGCTCTTGATCAGCCGACCGCTGGTTCTGGATGTGAATTCTTCAGGTCGCATGCGCCGCATCGACTTCCGTTCCACGGGTCGCTAGGATACTTTGGACGACAAAAGTATTCTTGTCAACATCGTAAAGATACTTTTGCATCAAAAGACGCCCTAATAGTGCCATGCAGTATACTTCAGACGCGGTTTTCGCCCTTGGGGTTCGCACCCCGATTTCGCCCCTTTCCGCGTGCGTTCGATCCTCCCATGCCCCACCCGCATCGCGATTTCGAGAACCTGCGGCTCTTCGAGCATCCGCTCATCCAGGAGAAACTCAGCCGCGCGCGGGACAGGCACACCACCACGCGCGAGTTCCGCAGGCTGCTCAACGAGATCGCAGGGCTGATGACCTTCGAGGTCAGCAGGCACTTCCCGGTCAAGCGCATCGACATCGACACACCGCTGGAGCGCACCACCGGCAACGTCATCAGCCACCCCATCACGCTCGTGCCCATCCTCCGCGCCGGTGTCGGCATGACCGACGGCATCCTCGCGCTGATTCCCGAGGCCCGCGTCGGGCACATCGGCCTGTACCGCGAGGAGTCGACGCTGCAGCCGGTGTCGTACTACTGCAAGCTGCCGCCCGACATCGCCAACGGCCCGGTGCTGTTGATCGATCCGATGCTCGCCACTGGCGGTTCCGCATGTCATGCGATCCGCGAGCTCAAGACGCGCGGCTGCGAGGACATCAAAATGATCTGCCTCGTCTGCGCGCCCGAGGGCGTGCAGCACGTGCTGGATGAGCATCCCGATGTGATCATCTACGCGGCCGGACTCGATCGCTGCCTCAACGAGCACGGCTACATCCTGCCGGGCCTGGGCGACGCAGGCGACCGCATCTTCGGCACGGCGTAGCTCTCTGAGAGTTCACCACGGAGGGCGTACGGAGAAGGACGTTGGGGGAGGAAAACGGACGCCGCCATTCCTTGTTGCCGTTCCTCCGTGATCTCCGTGCTCTCCGTGGTGAAAAACCCGATGGCCGCATACGCTCTTGGCCGCGCATGAACGCCCCTTCACCCTCGAATCCGCCGCTTCGTCTGTACAACACGCTGACCAAGCGCGAGGAGGTCTTTGCGCCAATCGACGCCGCGAAGAGACAAGTCACGTTCTATTCCTGCGGGCCGACGGTGTACGATTTCGCGCACATCGGCAACTTCCGCTCGTTCCTCAACGCCGACATCCTCAGCCGCACGCTGGAACAGCTGGGCTACCGCGTCAGGCAAGTGATGAACATC